>JALOOK010000066.1 GCA_025454445.1 Oscillatoria sp. Prado101
CGAACTTTTTTGGGCTGAAGCCCTATTACGAACTTTTTTGGGCTGAAGCCCTATTACGAACTTTTTTGGGCTGAAGCCCAACTACGAACTTTTTTGGGCTAAAGCCCAACTACGAACTTTTTTGGGCTAAAGCCCAACTACGAACTTTTTTGGGCACTTTTTTGGGCAGAAGCCCTACTACGAACTCGGAAGTGCCTCAGGGGCTGCTGTCTTCTCCTGTTTTTTCTGCGGCTTTTTCCACGGATTCGGGTACGGGATCGTAACCGCCGGCATGGAATGGATGGCACCGCAAGATTCTCTTAATAGCCATCCATCCGCCGCGCCAAGGCCCAAACCGATCTATGGCTTGCAGTGCGTACTGGGAGCAGGTTGGCTGGAACCGGCAAACGGGGGGAAACAGGGGTGAAATTAACATTCGATAGCCGCGAATTAATCCGATCAGCAATACTTTCATCTGCTATTTCCTCTCAGTTCTTATAATTAATCGCGGCACGGAATCCGTTTAGCGCTTAATTTCAAACTTCGGCAGCCCTTCGGGATCCTCCCACTCAACGGTAACATTTTTAACTATAGCAGATCTGGGCCCCCGGTGACACCAGCGAATCATGGCTTCCACATCTTCCCTGGTTCCTTCAAAGACGGCTTCCACTCCTCCGTCGGGAAGGTTGCGTACCCAGCCGGTGACTCCCTGCTGGCTCGCCTTGTCCAAGGTTGAAAACCGGTAGCCGACTCCTTGCACTCTCCCGGAAATGGTAACGCGGGCGCGAACTGGCTGCGGCGGTGATGGGTTCTGCATTCGCTTGCGGTCTGGATCTCTGGTTGCTTTCTATTCGATTTTAATGGTTAAGTAAAGTTTTGGAAAGATGGCTGTCTGATGGTTTGTGGATATCTGGCCAATTTGCCGGCTGCCGGAGCGCTCGCCGCCCGTGCCGGTGCCGCTGTTTCAACGATTCCAGGTGCCGCCGGCTGGCTGGTGCCAGCTGCTCTGTTGGGGATATATGCGCTGATTGTGCTGCCGGTTGGGTTTAAGCTGGGTTTTATCCAGGTTGAGGTTTTAAAATCCTGGCCAGTGGTTGCCAAGATCGTGGCGGGTTCTTTTTTGATGCCGGGTGTGTCAGAGGAGCTTTTTTTTCGCGTTTTGCTCCTCCCTCACCCCTCAGAAAATGCTTCCCCCGGAGCGCAGTGGCTTTGGGGTTGTGTCAGTCTGGCGCTTTTTGTGGTATACCATCCGCTCAATATTTTCGCGCCCGGACACGATACGATTTTCAGGACTCCTGTTTTTCTATTCTTCGCAGCGCTTTTGGGGGTTGCCTGTACTGTGGCGTATCTGCACACCGGCTCTCTCTGGGTGCCGGTGGTGATTCACTGGATAATTGTGGCGGTCTGGCTGGTGTTACTGGGTGGGTACAAAAAGCTGTATCCTTGAGTGGGGTAGAAGTGTGCCGGTGGGAATCCCGTCGGGCGCGGGCGGGCGGGAACCCCACCCCCCAGCCCCCTCCCCGCTTGCGGGGAAGGGGAGTCAGAGTTTCTTCCATTATACTAGAGGATGAGTTATAATTGGGAAAATTTCACTTGAAATGAAGCTCAGTTAAGAAGTAATAAAGAAGTAACCCTTTCACAATTAACAGCTGCTTATGTCTGATTTACCGGCACTGAATAATGAAACGATTTGGGCTATTATCAAGGAAGAAATTGATGACGCTACGGTGAACCGGCTGGTGTGGCACTATCTGGGCTATCGCTATGATGGTTCCGCCGGCAAGTGGGACGCTTCGGGCGTGGCTCCGGAATGGCGGGATGAGTACCCAGAACCGCCGGATTTTATTGACAGCCGACCGGCTACGGTGAAGCTGACTCGCTCGATTCCTGCTCCTAACAAGCAGTTGCTGAAAGAACAGCTGGGGTTTAAGGGTTACAAATTGGGCGAGTTTGGCCCCCGGCAGACTCGGCGGGCGACAATGGCTAACTGGCTGTTGAGCTATATGGCTATTGGCAAAAGCGCGGAACTTTAACTGGCTGTGCCCGGTGCTGGCGGCGAAAAGTTATCGCGGTTTTCTCTGGTGCTGAATACAACTTGTGTCGGGAAATGTGCTATTATATTAATAGCGTTACGCAGGTTTGTAGGACTTCGGAACGGGGATTGGGCGTCGGGCACTGGAAGGAGGATTAAAACTCTTTGCAGGCATGCTGGTAACCCCACCCCCCAACCTCCTCCCCGTTCACAGGGAGGGGGAGAAAAGAGAGAAGTGGCTCTGAGGCGCTGTGCAAACTAATGTGGTCAACATCGGCGCTGTCCCTGGCGCAGGACAGGCGGGACGCCTGTGCTGCGTCTACCTCATTAAAGGCGTAGGACAGGCCAGAGCGCCTGTCCCTAAGTTGGCGCTGTCCCTGGCGCAAGACCGTCGTCCCGCCTGTCCCAGGGCGATCTAAGGTGTGGGACAGGTTATCTTAGTAGTAGCTTCTTTTTGTGCCCGGGTGATACTATGCTGGAATCAGGCTCTGTATTGCAGAATCGCTATCAACTCAAACAGAAACTGAGCGACAATCCGGTGCGCCAGACTTGGCTGGCTGAGGATTTGCAATCAGGGGAGCAAGTGGCGGTTAAGCTGCTGGCTTTTGGGGGTCAGATGCAGTGGGATGACTTAAAGTTGTTTGAGCGGGAGGCGCAGGTGCTGAAGCTGCTTTCCCATCCCCAGATTCCCAAGTATCGCGATCATTTTACTGTTGAGGAGGGGATTCTTTGGTTTTGTTTGGTTCAGGAATATATACCGGGAGCGTCGCTGAAGCAGTTGCTGGATCAGGGGGAGCAGTTTTCTGAGGAGAGAGTTCGCAAAATCGCTGAAGATGTGCTAGAAATTATTAGCTACTTGCACGGGCTGACGCCGCCGGTGCTGCACCGCGATATTAAGCCGAGCAATTTGATTGTGGGGGCGGATGATAAGATTTATTTGGTGGATTTTGGGGCGGTGCAAAATCGGGCGTCTGCGGGTGTGAGTTTTACGGTGGTGGGGACTTATGGGTATGCGCCGGTGGAGCAGTATGGCGGGATGGCGGTGCCGGCTTCGGATTTGTACGCGCTGGGTGCGACGCTGATTCATTTGCTCACCGGCACGCCTCCTTTTGATTTGCCTCAGCGAGATTTGCGCATTCAATTTCGCGAGCGAGTTCGCGAGGATGTGAGTGTCTATTTTGTGCGTTGGATTGAGCGCCTGACTCAACCGGCTCTTGAGCGGCGTTTCAGTTCGGCTGTTGCAGCGCGAGATGCGATCGCGGGGCGGCTGAGTGTGGAGCAGGCAATGGCAGATATTGCTGCTCCCGCCGGCACGCGGGTGATTGTTAGCAAGTCGCCGGAACGGCTGGAAATTCAAATTCCGGCTCGCGTGGAAGTTGAGGCGATTGAGCCGGTGAAAAACGCTCTCAATCGCGGCAAAGAGCGCCTGAAAGGGGGCTTAAATGCTTTGGGTGGCAAATTGAAAGGTTCTTCGGAAGCGCTGGCGAAACGGACAATTTTGTGGCGTGCCGGCGCTTTGGCTGGGGCGCTGGTGTTGTTGGGTGCCGGTTTGCCGGCAATTGTTTATGCGGTTCGGATTTTGATGTTTTTGGTGGAGGCGGGTTTTTTTGTGGCGCTTTGCCTGCTGGTGGGGAACTGGCTGGCTCGCCGGCGCAGTTATTTTGAGCGCACTTATGTTTATTTTGAAAGGGAAACTTTTGGGATAGAGTGGCAGCATGTTTGGCTGTTAAACTATCGCCGGCAGAAGGGGGTTACGGATGAGATTCAGGATGTGTCTGTGGCTCCTTATTATGAGATCGCAAATCTCAGTAATTTACCGCCGCAGTTGGGTGTGGTGATTGGAACGGCGAATTTTGAAAGAGGTTTGGATAAATTCGCTTTTGGGCAGGAGTTGAGTGAGGCGGAGCTGGTTTGGTTGGGGAATGAAATTCGCGATTGGTTGGGGTGCCGGTTGCGGTAAGGCGATGGTGCTGTTGAGATGCCGGTGAAGTTTTGCTAGTTTACAGGTGATTATAAATCGCGGCTATCCAGACAAAGTCCGCCTGCGCGGGCTAATTGTAGGAACGCCTCGGCGCTCTACAAGAGCCCGGATTCACAAGTGACACCCACCCAACCACCGGCACGATATGAGCGGGGGTTGCCAAGTTGCAGGATAACCGCAAACCCAACCGGCTCGCAGCGAAAATCCGGCACCCCCAACCCCCCGATGTCCTACCCGTTAAGGGGGGGCGAGTGAGGGGCTAAAAAAAAGGTCGGTGAGGGCGATCTGATGATTCCAGTTTGTGATATCATTTTACCATAATGATCTCAAGGTGAGCAGATGATCCGCACTGTAATTAGCCTGGACCCGGAGGATAAACGCTGGCTGGAGCATAAGGCGAGAGAAACTAAGACGCCCATGACGTCTCTTATCCGCCAAGCGATTCGGCGCATGCGCCAAGAAGATGAGGCGAACTCGCCGTCTCTTGATACGCTCCTGGATCGTACTAAGGGAATTTGGAAGAAGGGGGATGGTTTGGCTTACCAGCAAGCTGTGCGTTCGGAGTAGGAATGAGACTGTTGCTAGATTCGGTTATCCTGATTGACCATTTCAAGAATATCCCTGCGGCTACTTCCTATCTCAGGGATAACCAGGGGGAAATTGCTATTTCTGCAATTGCTAGGGCAGAGATTCTTGCTGGCTTCTCTCCGCCAGAGGCGCTGCTGGTGGAGCGACTTTTGGATCGCTTTTACACTTTGCCGGTGGATGCGCAAGTGGCTGATTTGGCGGCGGCTTTGCGGCGAGAGCACGGATGGAGGCTTTCTGATGCTATTCAAGCTGCTCTCGCTCAGATTCACGGGCTGATTTTTGTGACGCGCAACAGTCGGGATTTCCCGCCAGATCGCTATGAGTTCGTGATGATTCCTTACAGGGTGTGAGCTGTCGCTGCGAAATGCTCGCAAACAATCCAGCGCCTAACTCCCTCTCCGATCGCGGGGAGGGCTTCTGGTTGAGTGAGGCGTCTGATTGTTGATGAACTGACAGGTGAGTCGGGAATAATTAAGATTGCGAACCAGTTGGAAAGCATGTTGCCAGAAGAGAGATAGTTTGCCTTAAAGCATTTACCAAATCAGATGGCAAAGGCGAATCGAGGCGAGCAATTGTACCGCTGGCTAGTAAGTTTTAGGATATGGGCATTGGGCATGCATCGGCGGGCCTGGGGCATGGGGCATTATTGCATCCAACCCTGATGCGCTATGCCCTCTATATATATAAGGTGTTGCGCCGGCGGATTCACCCGATAGACAATGCCGGTGATTTGTAGGGGCGGGTTGGCCCGAGAGCTTTGGCCCCAAACGCTGGACATCCATAAACCCGCCCCCACCAGAGCGATCTCTTTCTCCCCCTCCCCGCTTTTCGGGGAGGGTGGGGTCACCTCTGGGGATAAGGGGCGGGGGTTGGGGGGTGGGGTTGATCCCTGGAATCTGCTACGCCCAAATATGTGGGACAAAACGCGGGCTATCCACTAGCCCCGCCCCACCTGCGCCACAATCCCCCCGCTTGAGAGCCACAAAAAAAAGCGCTCCAAAAGTCGCTCACCTCTTGACAGCACCTGGGTAAATGTGGTAATGTACAACCTACCGTTGGAGGAGAGACAGAGCCAACGCCCCAATGCGGTGAAAAGCCGGTGAGGGCGTTCGAGACCCGAGATCCACCGTTTTAGTAAAGACGGGACATGTCGCGTCTATACAAGTCGAGTTCCGAAATCCATCGTTCGAGCTCCGAACTCCGTTGTTCGAGCTCCGAGTTCAAGCGCTTAAACATGTAGGGAGGCGACATATCGCGTCTCTGCAAGTCCAGAGCCCAACTCCTTTCCCAGAAGCGCTTTGCCAGGAAGGCGGGAGGGGGAAGCAAAGTTTCTCTATTTTTCGAGACACCTTCCTCCTACAGGCGATCGCCTAATCTCCGCCACCAGCGCCATCGCCAACAGTCGGGGAGGGATGCGATCGCCCTCCCCTAAGATACATCTAACTTGCACTCAAACGCTCTCAGCCGGTGTCTAAACCCGGCTCAGGGGCAAACGCACGCGGTTTTTTCGCAAAATCCGGGTGATTTGGGTGGCGCTGAGTTCAATGCCAGTTTCCTTCGCCATGTGAGTCGCTAAGCGCTGACTCGTCCAGGGTTCAAAGTCATAGCCCATTTTGCGGGGGTCTTTTCTAACCGTTTCCAGCAATATTTTGATATACTCATCGTTCGCCTTCCGATAGTTCCCAAGCTCCCGCTTGTCTCGCAGGGTGTCCAGGTTGTCTGGATCTCCGTGCACGCACCAGTAGGCGACGGTTCGGTAAGAACACCCAATAAATTCGGCAATCTCTTCGTAGGTCTTGCCGTCGTTCTGCAAGAGCAGAATCAAAGCGTGTTCCCTCAAACGAGGGCAGTCACTTTGTCGGAGCGCTTTTTGCAGTCGCTTCACCTGCATCGCGTTCAGAAAATTTTTTACCGGCATAAGGTTCTTTTGCGGACTTCTCTATTTTTATTTTATATCATTTAGGTGGAATTTGACTGCAGGTGCGCCAGACGATCAGATTCAGCCGCATCTGCTGACGGTGCACCATCGTCCCAAAAAACCTCTCTCCTTTGATTGGGACGCTCCGAAACAGCCAAAGCTCCCGAAAATCGCCGCTTTCGGCGGCTTTTGGCTTTGCCTTATTCCCCTATCGCACCTTAGGGTAAACAATATAAAAACGGCCAGCCACCCACTTGGGGATGGCTCATCTAAAATCTAAAATCGAAAATTGCCATGTCAATGGTCAGTCTGCCTGGACTCAGAGCCATAATCGACTGCATGAGTCGCGAGCGCAACTTGCCCAAGTCGATAGTCCAAGACGCGCTGCGAGAAGCGCTCCTCAAAGGATACGAACGCTACCGTCGCTTGCATTGTCTGAACGAGCCCCAGTTTAACGAAGACGAGTTCCACAACTTTGAAGTCGAACTCAACCTGGAGGCAGAAGGCTTTCGCGTTCTGGCCACCAAGACGGTAGTGGAAAAAGTCGCCAACCCAGACAGTGAGGTGGCGCTCAAAGGGGTGCCGGTGCACTTAGCCCCAGCTGAGCTTGGTGACAGCATTGTGGTGGACGTGACGCCTGAGCAAGGGGAATTCGGTCGCCTAGCTGCCTTGCAAACCAAACAGGTGCTGACCCAAAAACTTCAACAGGAGCAGTGCCGGCTGATCAAAGAGCAGTTCCAAGAACTCAGAGGGACAGTGCTGCCAGCGCGGGTGGTTCGCCTCGATCGCAAAGGCATCGTCATGGGAATCAGCAGCGGTGTGGGCAAACCCGAGGTAGAAGCAGAACTGCCCAACTACGAAAAATTGCACCAAGACAACTATCAAGTTGATGGTTTATTTAAAGTGTACCTAAAAAAAGTTTATGAAACCCCTCGCTCTGGGCCACAGCTGCGAGTTTCTAGAGCCACCACCGGTCTAGTCGCAGGCATCCTGACGGAGGCTGTCCCCGAAATTCAGCAAGAGATTGTCCAGATAGTCAGCTTGGCGCGGGACTCAATTCCCTCCTCAGCCACAGTCGCCCCCCGATCCAAAATTGCTGTGGACACCCAACAGCCGGATCTAAACCCCATAGCCGCCTGTATGGGAGAGCGAGGGGAGCGACTGCAAGCCGTCGTCAGTGAATTGAGAGGAGAAAAGATTGAACTCGTCCGCTGGTCTGACGATCCAGCCACATTCATTGCCCGCGCCCTCGCCCCAGCTAAGGTAAAAGAAGTGAGAATCCTCGATCCCTCGGAGTGTCTCGCCGAGGCGATCGTCCCAGCCGGCCAGCTGCTTTTAGCACTTGGCCAAGAGAAGCAAAACGTCAAACTTGCCGCCCGTTTAACCGGCTGGACAATTGAAGTCAAAGCAGCAGCTGACAGCTAGTAGCCTGTAGGGTGTCACCGCCCTTGCGAGTAGGGTGCGTCTCAAAAGCGCCCTACTGCGAAAAAATCTAACAAATCAGCCCCGTTCAGTAAGCGAATTTTGAGGGGTTATTCTGATATAATAAAGTCAGCTATTACAGGATAACAGCGTGGAAGGCAAAAGATTTATCCGCAGCCTGCGACTGGAAAACCGATTGGATAGCATTTAAAAATAATTCGGGAAATTATCTCTTTTTTCTTACCTTGGCGAACAGGCGCGTCGGGCGCGGTTTATAAAAAAAACACAACTCAATCAGAACCTCTCTATTTACCACTATCACCAAAATTATGGCAGAATCAATCTAAAAATCCTAGATAGCCATGCCCACAGATCCTTACGCTTGGATAGAACAATCTCTGGCGACGATTCACCGCGCCAACTGGTATCGATCGCCGCAAACGGTCGAGGGACGTCCCGGGCCGGTGGTGCGGATCGACGGGCGCGAAATGATCAACTTTGCCAGCAATGACTATCTCGGACTTGCAGGCGAAGATCGCTTGATTCAAGCTGCAGTTGACGCCACCCAGGAATTCGGCACCGGCACCAGCGGATCGAGATTGCTCAGCGGGCACCGGCAGCTGCACCGGCAGCTAGAACTGGCAATTTCCCAGCTGAAACAAACCGAAGACGCCCTGGTATTCAGTTCCGGCTATCTGGCGAATTTGGGCGCAGTCGCCACCTTAGCAGGCAAACGCGATTTAATTCTTTCTGACCAGTACAATCACTCCAGTCTGAAAAATGGAGCCCTTCTCAGTGGCGCGAAAATTGTGGAGTACGCCCACTGTGACATGACAAATTTAAAAACCCTGCTCGAACAGCACCGGCAGAATTATCGCCGCTGTTTGATTCTCAGCGATACTGTTTTTAGCATGGATGGCGATATTTGTCAACTCCCCGCGCTGCTAGATTTAGCAGAGGAGTTTAGCTGCATGCTGCTGGTGGATGAAGCGCACGCCACCGGCGTGTTTGGCGCAACCGGCGCGGGGTGTGTGGAGCATTTGGGCTGCACGGGGAGATCTCTGATTCAAATGGGCACTCTAAGTAAAGCTTTGGGCAGTTTGGGCGGGTACGTTGCCGGTGCGGCTTCTGTGATAGACTTGCTGCGGAATCGAGCTCCGAGTTGGGTGTACACCACCGGCTTGTCGCCCGCGGACACAGCAGCGGCGCTGGCGGCGCTGGCAATTGTGCGAGTCGAACCGCAGCGGCGGGCGAAACTTTGGCAAAATGTGGCTTATTTGAAACAGCTGCTGTGGGAAAATGGAAATATTCCTATTTCCCAGGAGTCCCAGATTGTGTGTTTGCCGGTGTTCGATGCCGGTGCGGTACTCGCTGCAGATAAGCAACTGAAAGCGTCTGGCATTTTTGCTGCAGCGGTTCGCCCCCCCACCGTGCCGGTGAGCAGGATTCGGATTACGGTAATGGCTACCCACGAGCCGGCGCACATCCAGCAATTAGTGGGAGCATTAAGCGCTATCAATTGCAGCGATATAGCAATAGACAGTCAGTTGAGGACATTGGATCGGAGGGAACGCCTATCCTATGAAGGATAGGCGTAGGGCAATTCTTAAAGCCCCCCTTTTTAAGGGGGGTTGGGGGGCTCTAATATATGTACCTCACTCAGTAGCAATCTGCTATATTTGCCAGCACCTTCTCCGGGGATTTCACTTTCAGGGCGTACTCGCGAAACCGCTCCAAATCCGCCTGAATCGTTGACTCAACCGCCCGCCCCAAAAACAGGTTATCCATCAGCTTGCCAAGAACCCCGGGAATCGCGTATGAAACCGTCAGCTTCACAATACTGCTCCCGTGCCGGTCATAAAAACGCACCGCCCCCCGATTTGGCAACCCATCAACAGATTCCCACTGAATAATCTGGTGCGGCACTAATTTCACAATCCGCGAAAGCCAACTGAATTCCAAACTGCCGGTGGCGAGTTTCCAGCGCGACAGTTCTGGCTTTTCCTCTAGCACATGAACAGATTCAATCCACTGCATCCAGTGGGGCATCTGCTCCAAATCAGACCAGAGGCTCCAAACCAAATCAATGGGAACCGCCACCTCTACCTGCACACTATGTTCCAGCCAATCTGACATATTATTTTGGATTTTAGATTTTAGATTTTGGATTTTTTTCTCGTTTCTCGTTCCCAGGCGGAGCCTGGGAACGCTCTTTGGCAGGCTCCGCCTCCCGATTGGCAGGCTCCGCCTCCCGATAATTGAACCGGCTGCGAGATGCAGATAGAAACCGGGTTTCTTAAAGAAACCCGGTTTCTCGCACCGGGCGCAGAACGATCACGCACGAGCAAAAATAGGAGCCCGAGGTGCGTGACACTTCCCCCTCCCCGCGTGCGGGGAGGGGGTTAGGGGGTGGGGTTTACTCAACCGGCAACCACCGGCACTCGCCTGACAAATTGCTCAGCGCTCTCCAGAATCGCCTTAGCAGCCTGACGCCCAGAAATCGTCGCCCCTTCCATACTGTCAATATAATCCTGCATCGTGTAACTGCCGGCAAGGAAGAAATTACCCACCGGCGTCTTTTGCGACGGGCGGTAAACATCCATCCCTGGCGCTTCCCGGTACAGAGATTGAGCCAGTTTCACCACACTGTACCAGGTCATGTTCAGCTCCCGCGATGACGGGAACAGCTCATGCACCTGCTGGAGAACATGTTTGGCGATCTCCTCATTACTCTGCTTAATAAACGGATCTCCCGGCGTCAGCACCAGCTGCAGCAAAGAACCTTGCCCCTGCCGGTAGTAATCCGCCGGGCTCGTCAGAGCCAAATCCGCAAAGCAAGAAAAGTCCGCATCCGGCGTGTAGAGGAGGTTATCCATCCCAGCCGCCCCCTGCAATTGCTTGCGCTTCTCGGCGTCGTGCAATTCCGTCACCCAGCCATCAAACCGCAGCTGCACCGTCGCCACCGGCACCGTATCCAGCTTATAAATATTGTCAAATTCTGGCCACTTGCGCCACTCTTGCGGCAGCACCCGCTGAATCCCCGGCACATCGCAGGCGAAGACATAAGCATCCGCCGTGACAGTTTCTTCCGTCTCGCCCTTCGCCACCACCATGCCGGTGACGCGAGTCTCCCCACCGGCACCCTCGAAGGCAATCGAGCGCACCCGCCGCCGCGTATAGATTTTGCCGCCCCGCTCTTCTATATATTTAACAATGGGCTTGTGCAAGTATTCATCCGGAGAGCCTTCCAGCATTCGCAGCACCGACGCCTCAGTTTTCGCAGCAAAAAACTGGAAAATTGTCAACATACAGCGGGCGGAAATATTTTCGCAATCGATGAAGCCCAAAGCGTAGGCGATCGGGTTCCACATCCGCTTGATGCTGCCCTCAGAACCGCCGTGACTGCGGAACCAGTCTGCAAAGCTGATTTTATCCAGATCGCGGATAGTTTTCATCGCGCCGTCGAAGTCCACCAAGCCGCGCACCAGGGGGCTAGTGCCCAGGGCGAGAGCATTCTGGAGTTTATCCTGCAGCGACAGCTGAGAAGTGGTGAAAAATGCCTTCAGCCCGTTGAAGGGTGCCCCCGTGATGAACCGGAAATCCAGAGCGCCGGTGGTGCCGCCCCTATTGACAAACATGTGCGTGTGCTCTTTCAGGCGCAGATTGTCAATTGCGCCCACTTTCTTCATCAAGTCGAACAGGTTATAGTAGCAGCCAAAGAAAACGTGCAAGCCCATTTCAACGTGGTTGCCGTCCGCGTCGGTCCAGCTGCCGACTTTACCCCCCACAAAGGGGCGAGACTCAAAGATTTCCACTTCATGGCCGGCATCGACCAAATCGACAGCCGTGGCCATACCTGCCAGTCCTGAGCCGGCGATTGCTACTCGCATTCTG
>JALOOK010000067.1 GCA_025454445.1 Oscillatoria sp. Prado101
CGGGCGCAAGCTTCTGATTTGGTGCTCAATGGGTATGAAGTCGGTGGGGGAAGCCGGCGGATTTACCAGCGGGAAATTCAGGAGAAAGTGTTTGAAACGATTGGTTTGAGTAAGGAGGAAGCTTATAATAAGTTTGGCTTTCTGCTGGAGGCGTTTGAGTACGGTACGCCGCCGCACGGGGGGATTGCTTACGGTTTAGACCGGCTGGTGATGTTGCTAGCTGGGGAGGAGTCGATTCGGGATGTGATTGCCTTTCCGAAGACGCAGCAAGCGAGCTGTTTGCTGACGAATGCGCCGTCTGCGGTGGATGAGAAGCAGCTGAAAGAGCTGCATGTGGCTTCGACTTACAAGCCGAAAGATAAGCCGTCTAGTTGAGTGTGTGCGAGAGTGTGTGCGTACTGAGGGAACGCCTGCGCTACGTCGTCGTGACGTAGGACAGGCGTCTCGCCTGTCCTCTCGCCTGTCCCAAAAGCGGGGAGGGGGAAGGGGGGAGGGGTTAGATTTTTGGGCGCAAAAGTCAGAAGCATCGGTTCATCTCGCTAAACATCGGTCTTTGGTTGGGGTCGTTTCTCGTTTGACATGACCGGACATCACAGCGTACTGCAAATCTGTAAGGGCGTCAATGTCGTCTAAGGTACAGCTGGCGTTAAACAGCCGCTGCAGCTGTTGTTCGACGTCAACGGTAAGATAACCTTTTGCAAACACCTGTTGGACAACTTTGCGAATCATCATCAGCCGTTATATATCTTAAAGTTTCTGAGCGTTAGGACTCAGTATTGCACTCCTGCCTGAATTGTTCGGTGATTGGAGTGTCCCAGGCTTTGTGATTCTCTGGGGAGACGTTTTGTGATGCCGATCACAGCCGGGAGAACGGAGGCGGGCGGCTGGATGGGGCTGGGTGGGGTGTGTGCCGGTGAGGGTAAGGGTGAGGGCTCACTCACCGGCGTTGTTTCCCCTTGCCGGTGGCTCAAAGCAGCAGGGTGCGCTGGTAACGCACCCTGGAAGTCCTAAAAACGATCGGGACTTGCGCAGCGACCTTAATTGTGGGGTGGGTTACGCGCAACGCGAGCCCCACCCTACATATAGAGGGTGTGGGGTGGGTTACGCGCAACGCGAGCCCCACCCTACAGATAGAGGCGCAAGCGTAAGTCCTGACGATTAACCAAGCTGGCGGATAAAGGCATCGAGTGTCCCGCAAAGTACAGCCTGACGGAGCAAGCCCTGCAACTGTTCAGGTGTCAGCCCCTCTAGTTTCGGGGCTACCTCTGCCGGTACAGAGCCAAACCTTGCGTCGAGAGCGTCCAAAATAGAGGTCTTTAAGGCTTGTTGCTGTCCCTGCTGCACTCCTTGCTCCAGGATATCCTGATAAATGACCGACTCTCTGATGATGTCCTCCCGAAACAATTGCCGGATCGAGTTTTTTGTCAAAGCGCAAACCGGCTAGAATCGTACTGCAAGCCGTAATTTGGCCCCGCTGTGCCGGTGTCTCTATCTTAGACAATTCTTGAGCCACTTGACTGAGCAGCCGTTCTGGCGCATCTGTGCGGCACAAACTGGCTAAGGGTAAGAGCGCTGGATTTTGCAATAAGGGTTGTGGATCTTGCTCCCACATCCGGATGATTTGGGAGCATCCCATTTTTGCAAAGATTATCACCCTCACCCCCCCGTTCCCCCCCTCTCCCATCAAGGGAGAGGGGGGGGAAGATAAAGAATTCTCCCCTCACCCCAAAGTGGGAGAGGGGTAGGGGGTGAGGGGGATTACGAAAATGGGATGCTCCCGATGATTTGATAGCGATGCCGTGTGTTTTGAACGCGAAAGGTATCTTTTAGTCGTTTGGCGGCGGGAGTTTCTTTGAGCAGGATAAGCGCCTGAGTGACCGGCACGCGATAGCGCCGGTAGAGTCGAATCCATTAGTCTAGCATTCTCAAAGGTAGAGGTGGGTCCTCATCTACGTCAACCTCGAATTCCAGGTGCAGAATTTGCTCGTGGGTGCGCAGGAAGGTGAGATAGTCGGCGCGAATGGGTTCGATACTCAATTCGGTTTTGAGAACTTCAACTGATCGGGGGACTTGTCCCAATATCCAGCCGGCAAACTGGGAGGGGTAAGTTTCGGAAAGATATTTACAAGCGTTGTCATAAGCC
Source organism: Oscillatoria sp. Prado101 (assembly GCA_025454445.1). GTDB lineage: Bacteria > Cyanobacteriota > Cyanobacteriia > Cyanobacteriales > Oscillatoriaceae > Oscillatoria. The sequence goes on from JALOOK010000067.1 coordinate 2,144, forward strand.
ATTCTAGCGAGTAGGGGCGGGTTCACCCACGATGTCTCTGCGAAGTATCGGATGTTAGTAAACCCGCCCCTACTCTTGATTCAGAAAGGGTTGATAAAGTAATTGTTAAGGCAGCGAGCCGGCCATAAACCGGGAATCTTGCTGGTAGGGGCGGGTTCACCCAAGATGTCTGTGCGAAGTGTCGGATGTTAGTAAACCCGCCCCCGCTGTAGGGGCGGGTTTACAGACATCCTTTATTACCAGCAAACATTTGGAGTGAACCCGCCCCTACATTTTGGCGCGTCAGGGAGTCCGGATGAATGCGCAGCGCGAAAAATGTACCGTACTGGTATGAGAAACGCTATAATGGGAGAAGAGAGGGGCTAACATACGGATGAACAGCTGGCAAGAACATATTAGCATTAACCCCAAGGTTTGTCACGGCAAGCCTTGCATCAAAGGAACGCGCATCATGGTGTCAGTTATCCTGGACAACCTAGCTGATGGGCTGACACCAGAAGAGATTGTCGCCGAATATCCGCCGCTGAGATTAGAAGATGTGCGGGCGGCGATTGCTTGCGCAGCTGCTAAGTAGTTGCAGATGAAATGCAGACGATAATCTGTCGCCCACCTGTCTGAGAAAAAGAGGTTAGGAACTTTTGGGTGTGGCCAGTCAGGGAGATTCCTAACATGAAACCAGACTTTGATAAAATGAGCAAGGCTGAGTTGCGCTCCTACGCACTCGCTCACCGGCATGATAGTGAAGCTTTCTACAAACTTGTTGACCGTTTGAAGGCTGATTCTAAAGACCAAGTATGGCATCCCTGTCCGAAAGCACCGGAAGACTGGGAAAAGTTGCCGGACTTAATTCAGGATCAGCTGAAAAAACAGGCGGAATCATAAGATTTTTTAGGAGTGTCTCGGTGGGGTAGGTGAGCGCACTTCCTCAGAGGAGTGGGAGCTATCAATCACTGGCAATTTCAGGAGGAACGGGTGCGTTCCCGACTCTCGCTCGATCCAGCAGTGAGGTGACAGGAGAGGGAACGCACCCGACTCATTACACAAAAGTCAGGTTAGTGCTGTAGTTGGTGCTGTCCAGCGGGTTGCTGGCCAAAATGCCGGCGGAGTCTGTCCCGCCTGCTAAAGGTTCAATGTTTGAGGCATCGGAAGAAGAACTGCCAAAGGCATCGCTGAAAAGAGTGCCGGTGGTGGCGCTACTATTGCCGTTGAACTCTTGAATGACAGAGACAGTTGTATCCTGGGAAACCGCCTGACTGCTGCCGGCAACTTGATCGGAAGTGGGAGTGCCGGTCAGGGGGTCAATGTTAAGCGTCCTGTTCAAAAGGTTAGGCCGGTTTTGGGAAGTGGCGACGGCTTCTGCTGCCAATCTCAGTTCGTAGTTGGTATTATCATCGTTGTAATATTGAGATACCCTAATAAAATAGGTGCCTGCCTGTAGGTCTGTGCTGATGTCGGCGTTGCTACCAGAATAACCATAGTCCTCTTTCAAAACATCCCCATCTCCAGTATCAATCTGACCGTTGTTGTTTTTGTCCTTAATAAGCTGCACGCTGGCATCATCAGTCAGGGCTGCAAGCGACACGCCTAAATTACTGTTACTGTTTAGGGTGAAGCGATAGTAGTCGTTCCGGTCAGTTTGGCCAACGAAATCCTTGAAGGTGGTGGTGTTGGCGCTCAAAGCTCCAATGTTGAGAGCGGTACTCAGGGTGTTGCCTGGGTCGGTTGAAGTTGTGGCCGGTTTAGAAGTTACCCCCAATCTTAGGTCGTAGTTGGTATTCTCATCGGTGTAATATGGAAATACCCTCATGAAATAGGTGCCGGCTTGTAGGGATGTGCTGATGTCGGCGTTGGAACTAGAAGAACCACTGTCCTCTTGCAAAACCTCCCCATCAGCAGTATTGATCTCACCGTTCTGGTTGTAGTCCTTAATAAGCTGCACTGTGGTATAGGCAGTCAGCGCACCGAGAGTCAGAGAGAAGTCACTGTTATTGTTTAATGTAAAGCGGTAGTAGTCGTTGCGGTCATCAGTGCCCACAAAGTCTGTGATGGTACGGTTGGCACTCAGTACGCCGATATCCGTAGCGACGCTGAGAGTGCTATTTGCCGGCGGGAGAGGATCGCCGACTGTCGGTGTCGGCGTCGGTGTCGGCGCTGCGCCTGAGGAAGAAGCAATGCGTCCTTCTTTCCGCCCAAAATTTACATAGTGTTGCAGTGCCTGCTGGTAGTTGAAACCGGCTTGCTTCAAATCCGCGTTATTATTCAAATAGAAGCTGACATTGAAAGTTTCTGACGAGGCGCGTCCCTCCTTTATGCCAAAATTTACGAAGTGGTCAAACAGTTGCTCGTTAGTCAGACCGGCTGCTACTAAGTCAGGATTGGCATTCCGGTAGAACGACGCATTAAAAACCGTGGATAAAACGCGCCCCTCCTTCACCCCAAAATTGGACAGATGGTCATACAGTTGCCTGTTGGTGCTCAAACCGGCAGCCGCCAAGTCGGGATTGCTAGCCGCATACACGCTAAGCTCCACTAAGGGAGAAAATGTCCGTCTCTCGTTCAGCCCAAAGTCTAGCAAGTGTTGCGAGGCTTGGGCATCGTTGAGATTCCGCAAGTCTGGGTTTACCGAACGATAGAAATTCGCGTCAAATACATTAACAGCCATAGGTTCCCTCTCGCAAAATTAGTTGAAATTAGCTTCCATCAGAAGCCGGTGGATAGAACTTAAAGCATCTTTAATTGGGTGGAGTACAGTTAGATCCCCCAAAGGGCAGGCACAGGGGCCATCATTGTCAACTTAAGCTCCCGGCGATTGGAAAGAAGCTGTTGGCCAATCCGTGAGGGGTTAGACCCCCTGGTTTGCCAACGTTGAGGGCGAAGCATTGGCGAATCAAGATATCGGGTGGTGTCCCAAAGCTTGTCCCGCCAATGCTTCGCCCCTACAGAATACTTTGTAGGGGCGAAGCATGAGCGCGACCATTTGTGGGACTCAGGGAAAAGATTACATCCGCTCATGCTTCGCCCTACCCCCTAGCACTACCTGCAGACGGGCGGGTGGGGTAAAACCCCCTATCAATTCGCCAACAACATCTTGGAAATCGCGGCTATACAAACGAAGTCCGCCTCCCTTGGACTAAGAGAAGAGCAAGAATCTTAAAACCCGCGCAGGCGGGTTTTGTCTGTATAGCTGCGGTTTCAACCGCCGAGAGACTGCTAATGGCACAGGGGCCTGCCCCTACAAGAGGGGCTTTGAGAATGTCCCCCCCTTTGTAGGGGCGGGCCCTTCCGCCCCGGCGTTGGGGGGATCTAACTGGTTCACTTGTAACTAGCAACTTCCCCAAAGTTAGTGTGCGTCGTTGCACAGCGCCTGCGATCAACCCCTCTCTTTTCCCCCCCTCCCCGTGAACGAGGAGGGGGTTGGGGTGTGGGGTTACCAGGATGCCGGTAAAAAGTTTTAATCATCCTGGTGCAACGCCAGTGTTTGTCACCATCCTCTTGCCAAATCTCAGCCTAGTCAAGTCGGAAAATGTCGGAAAATGTAGGGAGTTTTACTCCCCAAGATGTCGGAAAATGTCGGAAAATGTCGGAAAAAACCGGCAGTGTCGGAAAATGTCGGAAAATGTCGGGTAAAATAGGCAAAACCCCCGCATCTATCCCACCTATGGACATTAAGGAAGTCTTAAAACTGGCCGACGACCTTCTTTTCGCCAAAACCGGCAACCACCTGGACGACCTGCAAGAGACCATACTGCGCGGGACTGTGCAAGGTCAGCGATACTCCAAAATTGCAGAGGACTGCCAATGTACGGAGGGACACGTCAGGGATGTTGCGTCTAAATTGTGGAAGATTCTCTCAGATGTAGTGGGGGAAGATGTCAGCAAGTCGAACTTTCGAGCTACACTGGAGAGGTGGCACTTCTCCATCGTTTCATCCAATTTTGCCAAAGACTTTGCACAGATTAATAACATCAACGTCTGTGGGGACACTTTGCAGTCTATAGAAGTCCCAGAGACGCGATCGCACTCCGAGCAAACTCCTAATCAAACCAACGCCAAACCCAAAGTGTGTCAAGATTTAGCTGACGCACCGGCTGTCTTGCCTTTTTACGGACGCACCGGCGAACTGGCGACACTAGAAAAATGGATTGTGCAGCAGCGCTGTCGCCTCGTCGCACTTCTGGGAATCAGCGGGATTGGCAAAACCGCCCTCGCCGTGCAGCTAGTAGACCAAATTAAAGATGAATTTGAGTTTGTGCTTTGGAAATCCCTTCGCTTCTCCCCACCCCTGGAAACCATTCAAACACACCTTATCCAATTTCTCTCCAACCGGCAGGAAATCGCCTTACCGGCACTCCCCGATGCCAGACTGTCGCGCCTGATGGAGTATTTGCGCAAGTACAGCTGTCTGGTAATCTTCGATGACGCTCACGCAGTTTTCCGCAGCGGTGAGCTAGCCGGTCACTACCAAACCGGCTGCGAAGATTATAGCACACTTTTCCGAATTGCAGGAGAATTATCTCACAAAAGTTGCTTGCTGCTGCTCAGTTGGGAGCCCCCGCGAGAAATTGTCGCGCAGCAAAGCGAAAACGGGCCGGTGCGCTCATTCCAGCTCAAAGGTTTGGAAGCTGCACCGGCACGGCAACTCCTGAGCAACCAAGGTTTACTCGAAGAAGAACACTGGCAGCAACTGATTGACCGCTACCGGAGCAACCCGCTGTGGCTAAAACTCGTTGCCGGCATGATTCAAGATTTATTTGCCGGCAGTGTTGCGGAATTCCTAAAATATGATACCCTATACTTAGGGGAGGAATTGAAAGATAGTTTGGCGGAGCAGTTCAATCGCCTGTCAGATGTAGAGAAACAGCTGATGTCCGCTCTGGCTCAAGAAGCTGAGCCGGTTTCTATGTCAAAATTGCTAGAGGGGGTGAAAGTGCCGCCCTCCGAGGTGTTCAGCGCGATGCAATCTTTAGGCCGGCGCTCGCTGATTGAGAAGACTCAAGCAGTTTTCAACCTGCAGCCGGTGGTGAGGCAGTATGTGAGATTCCGCATCCTGTAGGTGCCGGTTTATAGCTATAGCGGTTTGCAATTGGGTGAAGTACATGCCAGAAACCCGGTTTCTTAAAGAAACCGGGTTTCTCAGTCCCTCACGCTTGATGAAAAACGCGCTCCAGCTGTTACGCTTTTAATCTGTTTATTACATAAAGGAGGCAGAGCCTCCAGAACTGCGTTTCCAGGCACAGCCTGGGAACGAGGGAAACCATCCAGATCCCCCCTTTCCCCCCCTTAAAAAGGGGGGCTTTGAGAATGTCCCCCCCCTTTTTAAGGGGGGGCTAGGGGGGGAAGGACGCTATCGCGTCCCGCTTCGCTATCGCTCCTGACTCACTTGTAAGTAGCAACTTGAGTTACATAAAGGAGGCAGAGCCTCCCGAACTGCGTTCCCAGGCTCTGCCTGGGAACGAGGGAATCTGCTTATTACAATGCGTGGGGGCGGGGCGCGTCGGTAGGGCTAAAGCCCAACTACAAACCCCTAACACTAGGGCCCGCCTTGACCAATCCGCCGCTGGGTGGCGATGTCAGCAGGGTCGCCTTTCAGATAGGCCATTGGATTGACAGCTTCCTGTCCGGCAGGGTGGATCTCAAAATGCAGGTGGGGGCCTGTGCTATAGCCTGTGTTGCCCATCTCAGCAATTTGCTGGCCTTGTTCGACTTGTTCGCCCCGACGCACTAGAATCCGGTTATTGTGGCCGTAGCGCGTCATGCTGCCATCGGGATGCTCAATCTCTATCAGCTGGCCATAGCCCCCTTCGTCCCAGCCGGTATAGGTGACAACACCGGCAGCAGATGCCAAAATCGGGGTGCCAATGGCATTGGCAATGTCAATTCCCTTGTGCATGCGCCCCCAGCGCCAGCCATAGCCTGAGGTCAAGGCTCCTTGCGCTGGCCACATATACCCGTTGAAGATGGGCGAAAGCTCTGGCAAGTAGGTATCTGCGGCACCGAGGGGGGGCAATTGAACACCCTCAGGACGGTCGCCTCGCATGGTGGCTCTCAAGGCGTCAAGGCGAGAGCTCACCCCTGCTGCAGAGGTATCGGCAACACTGGGTTCGACAGAGGGTGCCGGTGGGGTTTCCTGTTGGGAGAATTGAGAATCTTCCCCTGTAGGGATAACGGCTATCGGCGGAATTCGGTACGGTTGTTTAATGTCTTTTGTGCGTGCCACACCCCTGTCCCCGGCGAACGGCTTTTCGCCTGATTCCAAGGGGAAAATAGCATCGGTGGCGAATCCCGGTGGCAGTTCTCGATTGGCCACCTGATTTGGGCCATCCCCAAAGGGTGCCGCCCCTAGCCAGTTGGGAACAGCTACGGCGCTTTGAACGTCCTGAAGAGTCCGAGCCTGAACGTCCAGCTTGGAAGTGCCGGTGGCAAATATCGGGGTGATTAGGGTTTCCGGTGTGGCGACGGACTCAACTGCCTGCAGTGCAGTTGTGTTCAGAGGACTGGCCACGTCGCTGGCCTCTGGTGCCGGTGTCTGAGCTGCAGCGCTGGGAGTGGCGCTGGCGCTGTGGGTGATATCCTGAGCGGCAAGGGCAGCAAGCGTGCCCATAGCAATGGTGCGCAGAAGCATGAATTAAGCCTCTTGTGTGTGAGAAAGCGTTAAATGTCCATCCAGATCGGTTTAAGTTGTCAGTAGAGCTCCCTGATGCCTGAGTCTTGAGTCTGAAATTGTGCTTTTATAGAGTTCCGCATTTTAACTCCGCCTTAACTCCTCTGAGAGCCTGCTGGCTGCAGAGTGCATTAGAACGTCGCTGCCCCCATTACCAAATCAGGACACTATTCATATAAAATTCGTTTGAATACTCATAAATAGTTATCAGTGGTGGTATTGGGCCTTGAGTCGTTATAGGGGCATTATTAATCCCCCTCCCCGGTTGATTAATTGCAATCAATCAACCGGATGTGCTATTAGGAGCGGCGGTTGGCCAAGAGTCGGGAGCCGCTCTGCCCCGTGCCCCCCTGCCGGCGAACCGGCAACAGGATATGGTTTTGCCGGTATGCTGGGCCCAATGGGAGAGATGCCTGCCGCATAGCGCTGGCGATCAATCCAGGGTAGATGGCTGATGGTACGCTCCAAAGGACACTGATAGCTGGTGGGCGTTATTCTCATTCACGAGAGCACCAAACTCATCCGGGTATTATTTCGGGGGTCAGTGCCAAATCTGCGATCCGTGTTTTCCCAGAGGGGGCACCGGTTGGGCTTCAGCCCAACTACTAACCTTTGGGCTGAAGCCCAACTACTAACCTTTGGGCTGAAGCCCAACTACTAACCTTTGGGCTTCAGCCCAACTACTAACCTTTGGGCTAAAGCCCAACTACTAACCTTTGGGCTAAAGCCCAACTACTAACCTTTGGGCTAAAGCCCAACTACTAACCTTTGGGCTGAAGCCCAACTACTAACCTTTGGGCTGAAGCCCAACTACTTTCCTTTGGGCTAAAGCCCAACTACTAACCTTTGGGCTAAAGCCCAACTACTAACCTTTGGGCGTGCGCCAAAAATATTTGTGACAGTAAGTGAATCGCGGTTTTCACTTAGGTCGAATATAACCTGTGCCAACAAATGTGCTAATATAGGCGGTAAAAAAAGTTGGTTTGTATTCAGCGGGGAGGAGGAAGAATTTTTATGAAATCCATCAGGCTGTGGATTGGCAGCAAAAATCTGCCGGTTATGCCCCTGCAGTTTGTGATTTTAGCACTGTGCACCGCATGTCGGGGGGGTATCGCTGAAATGGGATCGCAACCGGGCACTCCGATCGCCCTCACCACACCTGAGGGAGAGCAGTTGCTGGTGGAAAGCAAAGCCCGCAAAGACTACTGGCCATTGATCGTGCAGTTTGTCACCCAGGATAACTTAGCTTACTGCGGGGTTGCGAGCAGCGTTATGGTGCTCAATGCCATGTCAATTACGGCACCGGCAGCACCTGAGTTTGGGAAATTTCGGATGTTTACGCAGAAGAACTTTTTTAGCGATGCAGCGCGGAAAGTCGTGCCGTCAGAGACGGTTTCGCGCCAGGGCATGACGCTAGACCAGCTGGGACAGCTGTTAGAAACCTATCCGGTGAAAGCGAAGGTTTACCACGCTGAGAATAGCAGTCTGGAGGAGTTCCGCTCCTTAGCAGTGAAGAATTTGCAAGAACCGGTAAATTTTGTTATGGTCAACTATTTGCGCAGCGCCATCGGTCAGAAGACTGGCGGGCACATTTCTCCGGTGGCGGCGTATAACGAACAGACAGACCGATTTTTAATTTTGGATGTTTCGCGCTACAAGTACCCGCCGGTGTGGGTGCGAGCAGCGGATCTGTGGAAGGCAATGGATACGGTGGATTCGGGTTCGGGTAAGAAGCGGGGGTTTGTGCTGGTGAGTCGCCCCTAGCTGCCGCTGGGACGCGCTTGTACGGTGCCGCCACAGGCAGCAAATTAGACGGGAGGAAATTAGGGACATGGACTTGGGCACACGGCGAGCTGGCGAGCCGGTGGGAACTGTCTGGGGGAAAATCACAGATAGGCAGTTAAACTTAGGGGGGGAAGTTACACTATATAGAGTCAATCCAGGTGAAATGCTCGGATTTGGGGCGTGGGAAAGGTTGAGTGCTAGCTCACATCTGGCCTTGTGCGAGAGGCAGAGGGGCTTTGAGAACAATGCTGAGTGCCGGTTGTCAATCTCCATGTCAGCTTTTGCCGATATTGCCTGAGAAAGGCTAAAATGTAGGTAGATGTACAGACTAAGGAATGCGTTATGGCTGGCAGCGAGTCTCAGACCCAAGCTTCCCTTTCGCTTAGAGAATTGCAAGTCGTTGAACTGGTGGCTGCAGGCTTGACCAACCAGGAAATAGCCGAGCAGCTGGAAATTAGCAAGCGCACAGTGGACAACCACATCAGCAATATCCTGACTAAAACGGGAACTCACAACCGGGTGGCGCTGGTTCGCTGGGCTCTGCAGTCGGGTAAGGTGTGCATCAACGAGGTGAACTGCTGCATACTGCCCCCCGACAACCATGAGGCCGCTGTTGAGGAGCAAGAGGGAGCAGTTTAAGCATGGAGGCACCGACGCTGCAAACCGCCTGGGACAAACAGCTGCGGTATGAAATCCGCTGGGCGCGACTGCCTTTGGCGGTGTATCGGGAAATTGCCGCTCATTTGCGTCAAGTGGAAGGCGTGGAAACTGGTTTAAGCGCCCAGCAATCACAGCAGTTTGATTACGATCTCAGTCAAGTTGGCAGTTTGTGGATTCAGTACGCCGAAAGTGTTCCCCCAGCCAGTCGCCTGTGGGTGGACAGGATTTTGGCTTACTATTGCGATCGCTATGGGGCAATGGAAGTCTGCGAGCGGCGCTGAGTGTTGAGGTTGTTCAGTTTGTAGAAATTTAATGGGCGCAATTAAAGCTTTACGAGGAACTCGGGACATCCTGCCCGAGGAAATTGTCTATTGGCAGCGGGTGGAGGCAACTGCTCGCGATATTCTGGGCAGAGCGGCTTATCGGGAAATTCGCACCCCGATTTTTGAGGAGACGGCTCTGTTTGAGCGGGGGATTGGGGAAGCCACGGATGTGGTGGGCAAGGAAATGTACACGTTCTCCAGCAAGGGGGAGAAGCATTCGATTACCCTGC
>JALOOK010000068.1 GCA_025454445.1 Oscillatoria sp. Prado101
AGTTCTGATTGGCCACAACTGCAGGATTGGCCCTCGCGTGCAGATTGAGGCGGGAACCTCAATAGGGGACAACGTTACCATTGGCGCTGACGCCGACATCAAGCGACCGATCATCTGGAACGGGGTGATCGTTGGCGAAGAGGCCCACCTGAGGGCCTGCGTCACCGCCAGAGGGGTGCGCATAGACCGGCGCTCCCATGTATTGGAAGGAGCCGTAGTGGGTTCCCTGACCACAATCGGCGAAGAAGCCCAAATCAGCCCTGAAGTGCGAGTTTGGCCCAGCAAAAAAATTGAATCTGGGGCGACGCTGAACATCAACCTGATCTGGGGGCAAGCGGCGCAGCGCAACCTGTTTGGCCAGCGGGGCGTGTCCGGACTGGCAAATATCGACATCACCCCAGAATTCGCTGTCAAATTGGGGGCAGCTTATGGCTCGATTTTGAAACCGGGCTCCCAAGTTACCGTTTCCCGCGACCAGCGCAATATCTCCCGTATGGTCACCCGCTCCCTGATTGCGGGGCTGATGTCAGTGGGGACACACGTTCAGAACTTAGAATCGACGGCAATTCCCATCGCTCGCACCGTTGCCCCCACCCTGTCTGTGGCCGGTGGCGTCCACGTCCGCGTCCACCCCGACCGGCACGATTCGATCCTGATTGAATTTTTTGACGGCAAGGGAATTAATATCTCTAAATCCCAGGAGAAAAAAATTGAGGGGGCTTATTTTAAAGAAGACTTCCGGCGGGCTCAAATCCAGGAAATCGGCAATATGGCTTACCCCAGCCAGGTGCTGGATCTGTACAGCACCGCCTTTGAAAAAAATCTTCACATCCAGGCGATTCGCCACAGTCGCGCCAAAGTCGTAATAGACTATGTGTATGCGGTTTCGGGAGCGGTGCTGCCGCAGCTGCTAGCCAAGTATGGCTGTGACGCCGTAGTCCTCAACGCCAGTCTCAACCAGACGGCACCCTCCACAGACGAGCGGGAGAGCCTGCTGATGCAGCTCGGTCACGTCGTCGAGGCCCTCAGAGCCACCTTTGGCGTCCAGGTGTCGGGAAACGGGGAACAGATGATTGTAGTCGATGAATCCGGCAACGCGATTCGCGGCGAAACCCTGACCGCCCTGATGGTCAACCTGATTCTCACCTCCAATCCCAGAGGCACGGTGGTGGTGCCGGTGCACGCTTCCAGTGCCGTCGAACAGATCGCCCGCCGCCACGACGGCAGGGTGATTCGCACTAAGGCCAACCCCACAGCCCTGATGGAAGCCTGTCACACCCATGCTAGTGTGGTTCTGGGGGGCAGTGGGGAGATGGGCTTTATTTTCCCGCAGCTGCATCCCGGGTTTGACGCCATGTTCTGCATCGCCAAGATTATTGAAATGCTGACGCTGCAGGAGCGCTCCCTGGCTCAACTCCGCGCCGACTTGCCCCGGGTTTCCCACCGCACCTACACCCTGCGCTGCCCCTGGACGGTGAAGGGAGCCCTAATGCGCCACCTCGTAGAAACCCACCCGGCAGATAATTTGGAGTTAGTGGATGGCGTTAAGATATTTGACCGGCGCAGCGACAGTTGGGTGTTGATTTTGCCCGATGCCGGCGAACCCCTGGTGCATATTTTCGCTAACAGTAATGACGGAGACTGGGTTGATTACCACTTGAGGGATTATCGCAACCGCATTCAAAGGTTTGTAGAGCACCAGTAGCCTGTAGGCCAGCAATACTATAGCAATAAACAGTAAGTTTAGGACACGCTCGATCGGAGGGAACGCAATTCCTACGAAGTATAGGCGTAGGTACGGCGTAAGCGTTGCGGCGCGGAGTGCGCTACGCCCTAGCCTCAAAGTCTAATGTCTTAACCTATGTGGCTACTGCTATATAAAAAATCCCGCTCGTCAACTCCTCCGCCCTAGCTGTCCTGGGGCGGAGGCGCAAAAGAAAGTAAGACGCTCACCAGTCTGAAACCAAAAACTTAAACGGGCGACTGCCAAATTTTTGTTGAAAGAGGCAATTCTAAAGGAGCTTATCTTCTTTAAAAGCTGGGAAAAATAGGTGATAGCGGTTTTCAGTTGGATGAAGCACACGCCAGAAACCCGGTTTCTTAAAGAAACCGGGTTTCTCACTACCTCACTCATACGAAAAACGCTATATATTAACTCAAGTTGCTATGCTCGCAATGACTCAGGTGAGATCCCCCCCTACCCCCCCTTCAAAAGGGGGGGACAATCTCAAAGCGCCCCCCTTGCCTCTCGTTCCCAGCCAGGCAGCTGGGAACGCCGTTCTGGAGGCTCTGACTTGAAAAGGTTCGTAGTTGGGCTGCACGCCCTACTGGATCTCCGCCGCCCGAAGCGCGACTTTTCATTGGTGGTGGTGTGCGCAGAAAAAAGGCGCGACTGCCTCGTTAAGTAGCAACTTGCGTTATATTATTAGTAACAGTGTTTAGCCTATGCCCTCGACTGTATTCGGACATGAAACAGCCGCAAGCCGAAATGTTTAAAGCTCTGAAAACGTCAGGCGTTTGACAGTGTTTCGGAGCGAAAAGCCAGCCGGTTTCATACCGGAAAGTGCTGCTGGAAACCCTGAGAAACATAGTGGGAAGTGGGTGCTGCCGCACGCGCCCGCCAGGGGGCGCTCAAAGGCCCACTAGCCAGACCCCCGCCAGAAAAGCTAAATTATGTGGGTGGGTGCGATTCGTTCAACCCAAATTGGGCCAACGGCCCAAGGGACGGTTGGCCTGGCTGCTTGAACAACCAGTGATAACTGGTTACGTTTGCAGGTGAAGACTCCGTGAGTCCAGCCCTGTCCCGCAGGTGCAGCGGTGAAAGCATGACCCCTGGCCCATTGGGTAGCATCCAACGGTTCAAAGCGGGGCCAAAAGGCAGACTACTGGTAGCCGAATCCGGTAACTGTCGAGCAAGAGCCCATGCGTAGCGAAAGCAAAGATGTGTCTGAACCATCGTTAATAATGATGGTGTAACGGCTAGGCCGAGACATTTATGTGGATCGGCCAACACCAAGCCAAAAGGCAAGGATAGGGCGGGAGCGGTTCCACACCCGACTCACAAGCACTGCCTAAAAACCCGGTGGAGAGCATCACGCTCTCAGGCCCAACCAAAACGTAATCGGAACGAAGTAACCCCCAATCGCCTCTGGTGAGGTCGAGAACCAGTAAGTAGCTAGCGAATGACGGTTGGGGGAGGGATTGCATCAGAACGCGAACGCCTTCAGTAATGTGAAGGATATGCAGACAGATGCACGGTAATTCCAGGGGAATTGACCAAGTAGCGGTATATATGTCTAAAACGCGGGACAACCTGACGGTGGAATGGAAAGACCTCAACTGGCGCAAGCTAGAAAGGGTAACTTTTAAGCTGCAAAAGAGAATATTCCGAGCGAGTGAGCGTGGCGATGTCAAAGCAGTTCGCAGGCTTCAAAAGACCCTGATTAGGTCTTGGTCGGCCAAGTGCAGAGCGGTTCGCAGGGTCACGCAGGATAACCAGGGCAAAAGCACGGCAGGTGTGGATGGTGTTAAGACACTGACCCCGATGCAACGTATGAGTCTGGTAAACCTCATGAGTCTCAAGGGTAAGGTTAAACCCACCCGCCGGGTAATGATTCCAAAACCCGGAACTGACGAAAAGCGGCCATTAGGAATACCCACAATCTACGACCGCGCACTTCAGGCGCTAGTCAAATTAGCTCTAGAGCCAGAATGGGAGGCAAAATTTGAGCCAAACAGTTATGGCTTCAGACCAGGACGTTCCTGCCACGATGCGATTGGGGCAATCTTTGCCAGCATCAGCCTAAAGTCCAAGTATGTACTTGACGCTGATATTGCTAAGTGTTTCGACCGCATAGACCACAAGGCGCTACTCTCCAAAATAGACACGTACCCCACAATGAGACGGCTGATAAAACAGTGGCTCAAGGCAGGGTACTGTGACCAAGGTAAGCTATTCCCTACCGACGAAGGAACACCACAAGGGGGAGTAATTTCACCTCTTCTGGCAAACATCGCCTTACACGGTATGGAAGAAAGAGTCAAGCAGTATGCTGAGACGCTGATTGCCTATTCCCCCGGCGGTCATAAGCTAGGGAAAAAGGAAAGAAGAAGCGCACTCAGCCTAATCCGATACGCTGACGACTTCGTAATAATCCATGAGGATTTGGAAGTAGTCAAGAAATGCCAGGAGATAATTGCTAAGTGGCTTAGTGGTATGGGATTGGAACTGAAACCCAGCAAAACAAAACTGACTCACACCCTTGAGCCGGTCGATGGTAACGTCGGATTTGACTTTTTGGGTTTTCACGTGCGGCAGTACAAGGTAGGAAGCTACCGTGCGGCGTGGAATGCTAGCGGCATTAATCTGGGGTTCGTAACACTAATCACCCCCTCAAAGGCCAAAATCCAGAAACATCTGGAAAAGATTGCCGATGTAATAGATGTCCACAAGACCGCCCCTCAAGCTGCGCTAATCAGCAAGCTGAACCCGGTTATCAGAGGGTGGTCAAACTATTACTCAACGGTCGCCAGTAAAGAAACCTTCAGTGAGTTGGACAGTCTAGTCTATCTAAAACTGAGGGCCTGGGCGAGGTACAGAGGGGAAGGGAGCATCAACAAGGAGAAATACTGGAAACCAGTAGGAGAAAGAAGTTGGTGTTTCAGAACCGAGGACGGACTGGAACTATTTGCCCACTCCGGTACGCCAGTCGTAAGGCATACCAAGGTAAAAGGGGAGGCCAGTCCGTATGACGGGAACTGGGCTTACTGGAGCAAGCGAAGAGGGGAATACCCTGAAACTCCCACAAGGGTAGCAACGCTAATCAAGCGACAAAAGGGTATCTGCCCTCACTGTGGCCTGTACTTTACAAGTACAGACATTGTAGAAGTTGACCACATCAAACCTAGGTCATTAGGTGGAAAGGACACCTACGATAACTTGCAGCTTTTACACAAACACTGCCATGACACAAAGTCGGCACCCGATGGCTCGAATGCCAGCGGGGCGGGCTTGAATCGTGCCCATAACAAGGGTGGAAATATCAAGGAGCCGGATGAAGCGAAAGTTTCACGTCCGGTTCTGAAGGAGAGGTAGGGGTGGGAACGCCCCTATCGACTCTAACCAGGATGGAAAAACCGCCCAAAAAAGAGCCAGCTCCCAATGGTTTTAGCCAGTACAGCAGCCAAACAGGCAAGCCGCCTGACTCGCTTTGGCTAGTCCTGCGAGCGTGCCAGCCGGTTGCCGGCGCTTCGGGAGAGGGCTTTCCGAACGCACACCAGGAAAGCGGTAAAACAGACAAACCCCGCCCCGCTTTCCTCCCCGTCTAAATCTCTGAGTTAGACGGAGTATCCAGCGGGTTTTTCAGATGAACAGCTGCATTTTAATGGCGGAAATTGTCCAAGAACCGCAACTGCGCTATACGGCAGACAACCAAACTCAGATTATTGAAATGCTGGTTGAGTTTCCAGGGCCAAAGCACGATGACCCACCGGAAACCTTGAAAGTGGTGGGATGGGGAAATCTCGCCCAGGAAATTTACGACAACTATCACCAAGGATATCGGGTGGTGATCGAAGGCCGCTTGAGTATGAATACTGTTGACCGGCCCGAGGGGTTCAAGGAAAAACGCGCTGAATTAACCGCTCAGCGGATACACAGCTTGGAAGGGAATGCCGACAGAACGCAGGCGAGCACCCGAACCCCCACCCCCAGTAACGTGGTTTCCTTTGCCTCCCGCAACCAAGCAGGCACAGGGCGGAGGACTGAGATCCCCTCGGAGTACGAGCAGGCAGCGGACAAGTATCAGTCCCCCCTGTCCACCTCCCAAACCTATTCAGCCTATGAGAACTCATTCGACGATCCCAGTCCCCGAGGCAGCGATCTGGACAACGATGACATTCCCTTTTAAAAAGGCTTGCTGGTGGCGGGTTCTCGGGCCATCAGTCTGCGGGCTGCTCTTCTTTTGCCGGTGCCCGCCCAAAGCGGGCACACCTGCTGAGCCGATTTTTTAGGAATCCTCTGCCACCGGATTTGACAGGAGTGGGAAACCCTCTTGAAGCTGAAGTTGGAGATCAAAGACTCGGGCAAAAGCGTCAGCTACTGCCGGGCGCACCGAGTCAACCTCGATTCCCGGCACAAACTGCGCCAAACTGCCCACCGGCTTGTCGGCAATCCCGCAAGGGACAATGCGCTCGAATCCCTGCAAGTCCGGACAGACATTTAAAGCAAAGCCGTGCATGGTAATCCACCGGCTGACCTTGATCCCAATTGCCGCCACCTTTCGCCCCTCTAGCCAAACGCCCGTTTGGCCCGCAATCCGCTGACCCAAGAGCCCCCAACATGCCAGCACCTCCAGCAAGACTTCTTCTAGCTGGCGCAAATACCAGTGCAAGTCTTGCCGGTGCCTTTGCAGATTCAAAATTGGGTAGCCCACCAGCTGGCCTGGACAGTGGTAGGTGACTTCACCCCCGCGCTCAACTCGGTGCACTCCCACACCGGCACTGCTGATCTCGAACTTGAGAAATTCCAAACTGGCTCCCCGCCCCAAGGTGTACACCGGCGGGTGTTCCAGCAAAATCAAGACATCTTCTAACTCGGGAGCCTTCTGGCGTTCCGCCACCAGTGACTGCTGCCACGCCCGAGCCGCAGTGTACGGCACCTGTCCTAGGTTGTATAACCTACAGCGATGCCGGTGCGGCCCAATCTCTGCCTCCGGAGTGGGGTACATACTCGAAACCATGCAAAAAATCAAGAGTAATTAGACGCAAATTTAGTCGGCAGACCGGACAGGTACATCACGAAATTTCAAGTAATGCAACAGATTTTAAAGAGAAGCCAAAAGTCTCTGTTCTCCAGAATACAAAGTGATAGGGTGATAGTAGAGGCAATAATTCCAGGGGAGGACAAAGTTTCAACAGCCCCATCTCAAGGCGGTGAGAGTGGCTTTCGCGGCTTGATAGTTAGGTAGAATTGGTTCCATAACCCCTTTGGGACAAATCCCCAGAGTGCCTGAGAGCGGAGTGCAGCCGGGAACGCTTTCCCGAAGTGCGGGCCAACCCTCAGACCGCTAGGGGCTGTTGCCCCGAAAAAACGGGCAGAAGAGGCAGGGCCTTAAAACAGTGACTGGCCCACACTCCCGAAAAGTTTCGGCTCCGTTCTTGGGATCTGCGATCCCGTCAGCAACCACCAACCAAAAGTCAGGGTAAATTGCTGTAAGGGGCTTAGCTAAAAACGGGCTCCACCATCGGTTTGAGGAAAGCGGCAATCCCCGCCCCGCTTTCCCCCCACCTTGAAAGGATGAAGGATACAGCGATATGGGATGAATGAATTCCACCTTCCCTTACCACCCAACGCCCTCCCACCGCACTGGGGAGGAGATCCTTCCGCCTTTTTTACAAGTGGGCGTTTTCAGCGGGAAAATCAGTTATGAAGCTTGTTATCCACGGCAAAAATATTGAAATCACCGATGCGATTCGCGAGTACGTCAATCAAAAAATTGAGAAAGCGGTCAACCACTTTCAAAATTTGACGATGGAAGTTGACGTGCACCTTTCAGTGGCTCGCAATCCTCGGATCAACCCCAAGCAGGCGGCTGAAGTCACTATTTACGCCAACGGAACCGTCATCCGTGCCGAAGAAAGCAGCGAAAACCTGTACGCCAGCATCGATCTAGTCGCGGATAAGATTGCTCGTCAGCTGCGCAAATACAAAGAAAAGCGCCACGATCAAAAGACCCAGGCTCAGCCCACAGCAACTGTGGTTTCAGCAGAACAGCCAGTGGCGACCGATATCATTGGCAATCGCACTCCGGAACTTCCCACTGAAGTCGTGCGAACCAAGTATTTCGCTATGCCGCCGATGAGCGTTCAAGAAGCCTTGGAACAGCTACAGCTGATCGATCACGACTTCTACATGTTCCGGAATGCCGAAACCGGCGAGATTAACGTCATCTACGAGCGCAAACACCACGGCGGTTACGGGCTGATTTTACCCCGCAACGGGAATGGCCAGACCAATACCAAAAATGGCAAGATGGCCAGCAGCGCTGCAGTGCCAGAAAAGTCCAAGTCCGGGAACGCCTGAGCTAAGCCCAACCAGCCTTTAAGCAAACCCCCCAGCCCCCTTCCCTCACCGGGAAAGCGGGTTGGGGGGTTTGGTTTTCCAGGAGCTTGGCTGCTAATTTTTTAGCGCTTGCAGGGTTTTCAGCGACTCCTCAACGTGAGCGGTGAAGTTCATCATTGAGTTAAAGATGTGCTGGACAACCCCCTGCCGGTCAATGACGTAGGTCACTCTCCCGGGAAGCAGCCCGAAAGCCGCCGCCGGCACTCCGTACAGCTTCCGCACCTGGTTGCCGGTGTCGCTCAACAGGGTAAATGGCAACTTGTACTTGGCGGCAAATTGCTGGTGCGACGCCGGTGAGTCGCCGCTGACGCCTATCACCTCAGCACCGGCATCCGTGAACGTTTCGTAACTGTCCCGGAACGCGCAGGACTCCGCCGTACATCCGGGCGTGTCGTCTTTCGGGTAAAAATACAGTACCACGGCCTTTTTGCCCCGGAAATCCTTGAGGCTGACCGGCGAGCCGCTCTGGGAGGGCAGGGTGAAATCGGGGGCGGTGTCTCCAACTTTGACTGTCATCGCGGGTAGCTGCAACTGCTCCTGAGCGGAATGTTAACTTTTGTTATGGTAGCGCAACTCGGGCCATCCGCGCCACGGTGCAAAGCGCCGGTGTTGGCCTTTAACGACTGGGCCTGGGAAGCCAACCGTGAAACCTCAGATGGCCCAGAGAATTTTAACGATTGGCTTCTAGCTTTCCGTAAAAATACTGAGGAGAGCTGAACTAAGTTCACCAACTCTTTATATTAAAAAGCTTGAAATCAACCCTACCAGTGATTAGAGTAGTGATAGGGGGTGGGTGTGAAACCGCATAGACTCTCTGACTCTCCCTGAGATTTAGTGCGACATCCCAGAGAAAATTCAATGACAACTATAAGGGTGACAAATTCAATGAAAGTGCAAGGTTTAACGGGGATTGCCGCCGCAACCCTGTTAACAGGGATTGTATCTAGTGCCGGCATCGCTAACGCGGCGAGCCTCTCGCGTTCAGCTTCGTATCAACAGACTGATTTTGATAAAGAGGAAGTGCCTGAACCCTACCTGAGTCAGGGTTATGGCCTCACAGATATCGAAGCGCCTATCAGTATCGAAAAGTTCGACTCCGCTCTGGGCACGCTCAAGAGTGTAACGCTGTCCTATAGCGCCAGCATGAAGGGACAGGGGGGCATTGAAAACCGCTCAGCAACGCCGAGATCAGTAACAGTGAATCTTAGCGGTTTGCTTTCATTGAGTGGGCCAAATAGTGCGAATCTGTTCCAGTTGAACCCGCAAAAGAATCTCGCTTACAATCTCGCTAGATACGATGGCAAACTAGATTACGCCGGCGCGAGTGGGCGGACGTTTGAAGGACTGACAGCCGACACATCTGGAACGCAAGTTTTCACGGATACCAACATATTGCAGTGGTTCACCGGCAGTGGCATGCTGGACTTTCTGTTCACAGCTACAGCTCAATCAGCGGTTACAGGATCGGGCAACATCAGCTCCTTTATCAACACATTTGCCAAAGCGGATCTCAACATTACCTACGACTACGATCCGACGCCAATACCGGAACCGAGCACCATGCTAGGTCTAGCTGGGGTGCTGGGTGGGATAGCTTTGCAAAGAAAAAAAGCCATGAAAAAAGCGTAAAACAGGGTTGGGCGTCCGCCCAACCTATTTACCTTGAGGAATGCCACCGCATCAAACCCTTCAACTCCCGCCAAATCTGGGAATTACCAGAACCTGACCGACGGTGAGTGAAAACTCCCTGACTGGGACTGAACAGCAGCGCCAGCACAAATAATCCCGACACGACTAATACAATAGCCGGTCCGGAGGGAAGATTGTAAAAATAGCTGAGGTACATGCCGGCAATGCTGGAAACAATCCCAATACCGGCACCTAAAATCATCACCTGGTGCAGGCGCGTCACCAACAAATACGCAGTCGCTCCCGGCGCGATTAGCAGCGACAGAACCAGGATAACGCCGACAGCTTTCATGCTCGCCACAACGGTGAGCGCAATCAGCACCATCAGGCCAAAATTGAGCAGGTTCACCGGCAGCCCCGCCGCCTGAGCTCCCGTGGGGTCAAACGTGTAAAACAGCAGTTCTTTGTACAGCAGCACCACCACGAGCAGCACCACAGCCGCAATCATGCCGGTGTCGCGCACTTCCTCAGCCGTAACACCCAGAATATTGCCAAACAAAAAGTGATTTAAGTCGATTTTGTTGTCTTTTTGTATAATGGTAATTAAGGTAATGCCCAGGGCGAAAAAGGCAGAAAAGACAATCCCCATTGCGGCGTCTTCTTTGATGGGAGAGCGCGTTCGTATCCAGGCAATCGCCATTGTGCTGAGGACACCGGCAATGAAAGCGCCCAGGAAGATATTCGCTCCCAGGAGAAAGGCGATGGCTAATCCGGGAAGTACCGAGTGGCTGATGGCGTCACCGAGGAGTGCCAGTCTCTGCACCATTAAGTAACTGCCGGTGACGGCGCAGATCAGTCCGACGAGGATAGCTACGATCAGTGAGCGCTGCATGAAGCCGTACTGCAGCGGCTCTATTAAGGATTCTAGCATGGGAATATTTTTTTATCGCAGAGGGTGCAGAGTTTTTTTTCGCGTTTCCTGGGCTGGGGGTTAAATTAAATTTAATAATGAACCGCCAAGACGCGCCTGTTCGCCAAGAGGCAAGAGGAATATTTTTTTCCCCGCAGGGGCGCGGACAGAAAGCCGGGGGTAGGGTGCGTTCTTTAATAATGAACCGCCAAGACGCGCCTGTTCGCCAAGAAGCAAGAGGAATATTTTTTTCCCCGCAGGGGCGCAGAGGCGCAGAGTTAATTCTCACTCCCAGCTTCGGGCTGAGAATGAGAGAGAAAAATAGAAAATATGCTTGACAAGCACGCTGTATTATGCTGCGTCGGAAAAGAAGATGACTTGACCTCCGTAGGCGCGGTAAAGGTTTTCTGGTGTGAGGACTTGCTGGCGGTTGCCGGTGGCGATTATTTCTGTATGGAGTAAAATTAGGTCGTTAAAGTGGGTGATGGATTCCCCCAAGTCGTGGTTGACGACTAGCACGATTTTACCATCTGCGGCGAGTTCGTGAAAAATATTGAAAATGACGCTTTGGGTCTTTTGGTCAATGCCGGCAAAGGGCTCGTCAAAGCAGAAGATATCTGCTTCCTGAGCTAGCGATCTAGCGAGAAACACCCGCTGCTGCTGTCCGCCAGAGAGTTCCCCAATGCGCCGGTGGCGGTAGTCGCTCATGCCCACGCGCTCTAGCGCTGCGGCGGCGGTGCGCCGGCTCACCGCACTGAAGCGGCGGAACCAGCCGGTTTTCCTCACCCTCCCCATCATCACTACATCCCAGACGGTGGCGGGGTATGTCCAGTCAATTTGCGAGCGCTGCGGGACGTAAGCCACCCGCTCTAGCTGCTCAGACAGCGGTTTCCCGCCGCACAGCACCTGTCCGCTGGTGGTGGGCACTAATCCCAGCATGGCTTTCAGGAGGGTACTTTTCCCGGCACCGTTGGGCCCGATAATGCCGGTGAGCCTGCCGCTGTGGGCCACGGCGCTGACATCCCGCAGCGCCTCTACGCTGCGGTATTTGACCCCTAGATGGCTGACGACAATCGCTGGCTCCCCTCTCTCAAGACCGGCTGGGTGGGGGTTGCAAAGGGCTAGGGGGTGAGTTGGCTCACCGGCACTGGACGACAGCTTGAGGCTCTTCATACGCTCTTGTTGGGTTGGCTTTTTTTCAGCATACTGCAAAAATGAAAGGAATATGAAAAAATCTCTAAGTGGAAGTTATATTAAAGATAAGCAAGAGTGATGGATCGCAGCTGTAGCAGCAAACCTAACCCCCCAACCCTCCCTGTAGTTCCCTTGGGGGGAACGCACCGTGCGAGCCTTGCGGGCCACCGGCAAAAGGGCCACCGGCAAAAGGGCCACCGGCAAGGGGTGTCCCTGCTGGGAGCGCACGCTGTGAGGCTGGGCTTCGTCTTGCTGCTGGCTCTGTTGAGCGGGTGTGCGCCACCGGCACCCAACCGCACCAGTCCAGAATCGCCGGACAAGCCCAGTGTGGTGGCTACGAGCACCATCATCGAGGACTTGACTGAGCGGGTGGGGGGGGATGAGATTCAGCTCACCGGCATTCTCAAACCGGGCGCAGATCCCCACGTTTACGAGCCGGTGCCGGCAGATAGCATCGCTCTGGAAAAAGCAAAGCTAATCCTGTATAATGGCTACAATTTGGAGCCCGGACTGATTAAATTGATGAAAGCGGCTGGGGTGAGGGCGCGTCAGGTGCCGGTGGGAGAAACCGTCAAGCCCCTGCAGCTGGAAAAAAAAGGCGAAAAAGTTCCAGATCCGCACGTTTGGGGGGATGTGGAAAATGTGATTGCGATGGTGAGTGCTATTCGGGATGCCTTGATTGAGCTGTCGCCAGAAGATAGGGAGAAATTTACCCAGAATGCGGCGCGACTGACCGGCGAACTGACGCAGCTCGACACTTGGATAAACGAGCAGCTGGCAACTCTCCCTGCTGACAAGCGCCGGTTGGTTACCACGCACGATGCGTTTCAATATTACGCACGCGCTTATGGGTTGGAAGTTGTTGGTACTTTGATAGGAATTAGTACCGAAGAGCAACCCAGCGCCCAAACCGTGCGCAAACTGGTGGAGGCTGTCAAGGCGGCGGGGGTGCCGGCAATTTTTGCGGAAACCACGATTAACCCAGCCCTGATTAAGACTGTAGCTGAGGAAGCTAGGGTGAAATTAGCGCCGAAACAGCTGTATTCCGACTCGATAGGGGCTGCCGGCAGTGAGGGGGATTCTTATATTAAGATGATGGTAGCGAATACGCGGGCGATTGTGGACGCTTTGGGCGGGAAGAGCGCGCCCTTTGAGCCGGTGGCTGCACCTATAGCGGTTCTCAGCCTTTGTGAGGTACTGAGAAACCCGGTTTCTTAAAGAAACCGGGTTTCTGGGCCATAGCACATCAAACTGAGAACCGCAATAATAAGTGATGGCACAGTTGACAGACAGCAGATTTTGTGTTAAAAGTTTTGCTGAAACGGGGGTGGAGAGCGAAGAAACCGGGTTTCTAAAAGAAACCCGGTTTCGATAAAAGAAACCGGGTTTCTTCAAGAAACCCGGTTTATGAACATCTGGCGGTTTCTGTAGTGGGCAGGTATTTGAGTGAGAGGAAATAGAGAGAATCTCCCCTTGAATAGTATTTTTCTGGGGGACTGTCGGGAGTTGCTGACCGGCTTGCCGGCGTGTGGGTGCTGACTTGGTTGTCTCCTCCCCCCCGTACAATCTGGGGAAAGAGTACGAAGCCAAGAAGGCGCTGGAGATTTACCTGGAAGAACAGACAGTCGTGCTGCGCGAGTGCAGCCGCATTCTGAAAAAGACCGGCTCGCTGTTCTGGCAAGTCGGGGCTTTTTCCGACCGGGGGATGCTGATTCCCCTTGACATTCGCTTCTTTCCTATTTTATAATCTTGTAGGCTGATTCCCCGCAACCGGATTGTGTGGGCGAGACAGCACGGCTCCGCACGCGATTGCTGTATGAGGAAGCGGCTGGTATGCGGGGGGAGGAGCGTCGCACCTTATCCCTTGAAAGTCGGCGGAGGCGACAGCAGTCCACGTTCCCGGCTTGAGCTGGGAAGATGGGGATTCTATAATAAGGTGCGGCGCAGACTAGATATCCCCCTGAAGACGGGAGTCACACCCATTATGTTAAATTTCATTAAGCTTTGATAGCAGCCGCCGGCTAGCTGGGGAATATAGAGATGAGATGAAATTGTATCGGGGTTTGCTCCCTTCGGAACGAGATGCTGCAAACAGAGCAAATTTTACAGGGGCGATACCAACTCCAGCAACAGTTGGGAAACAATGCCGGTCGGCAAACTTGGTTGGCCACTGACACCGGCACGTCGCCGGCATCTTTAGTAATCCTGAAGCTGCTGGCTTTT
>JALOOK010000492.1 GCA_025454445.1 Oscillatoria sp. Prado101
AGGTTCAAAAAACCGCGAGCAGTATTATACAATAAAAACTAATCAAACGTAAGTTTTAAAAGGGCTGTTTTGCTGCCCCCTAAGGCCAGATGGCGGTGCCAGTTTCTGGGTCAAAAAGATGGATCTTGTCGGGGGGGATGGCCAGCCAGAGTTGCTCGCCGGGGCGCACCGCGCGGTCTGGATCGACTCGCACCTGGAGATTGCATAGGGTGGGGCTATTGCCGGCGAGACTGACCGATAAATAAGTTTCGTGTCCGAGGGCTTCCACCAAATCCACCTGCACCGGCAGGTTTTTCACCGCCGCCAGACTGACGCTCAGGTGTTCGGGGCGGACCCCCAAAATCAGAGACTGGCCATCGTAATGTTCCAGGGCGCGGGCCCACTGGTCAGGCAGAGTCAGGCGAAACTGCGAATGGGCAATCTGTAGGGGCGCTTTGACCTGCACCGGCAGGAAATTCATCGGCGGCGACCCAATAAATTCCGCCACGAACCGGTTTGCGGGGCGGCTGTAAAGTTCCAGGGGAGGGGCGACTTGCTGGATTTGGCCCAAGTTCATCACCGCAATCCGCGCCCCCATCGTCATCGCTTCCGTTTGGTCGTGAGTCACATATATCGTAGTGGTGCCGATCTGGCGCTGCAGCTTGACAATTTGCGCCCGCGTTTCCGCCCGCAGTTTGGCGTCCAGGTTGGACAGGGGCTCGTCCATCAAAAATACTTGGGGGTTGCGGGCGATGGCGCGTCCGAGGGCGACGCGCTGCTTCTGTCCACCAGAGAGCTGTTTGGGGAGCCGGTTGAGGAGGGATTCGATTTGCAGCAGCCCCGCGACAGTGCGCACTCGCTCGTTAATGACTTTCTCTCCTTCCGAGAGGTAGCGCAGTCCTTTGGGGAGGGAGCGGGTGATGGCGGCGAGGGTGTCCGAAAAATTTTGTCCTGCAGACATGCCGGTGCGGCGCAGTCCAAAGGCGATGTTGTCATAAACGCTCATGTGGGGGTAGAGCGCGTAGTTTTGGAACACCATTGCGATGTCTCGCTCTTTGGGGGCCAGATCGTTGACGAGGCGATCTCCGACCCAGATGTTGCCGGCGGTGAGCTGTTCCAAACCGGCAATTAAGCGCAGCAAGGTGCTTTTGCCGCAGCCAGAAGGGCCAACCAATACCATAAATTCGCCATCTTGGACGCTGAGGTTGATCCGCCGCAAGATGTTGACGCCGGCTTTTTGGGCGGAGGGATCTTCTGCGGGTGCCGGTGTGCCGGTGCGGTTGGGGAAGCTTTTGTAGATATTTTCGAGCAGGACTTGGGCCACGATGGATTGCTGGGTGCCGGTGGGGTCTGTTTTGATTGTGCCTTATTTCGGGGAGGGACGAACCGCCCCCGTGAGGGAGCGCCAACGGCGCGGGTTGAGAATAAGAGCGGTTTTCATCCCGAGAGTGAGGTACTGAGAAACCCGGTTTCGTCAAAGTTACCGGGTTTCTGGCATGTACTTCATCCAACTGAAAACCGCTATAAGGTAGAGAAGTAGGCAGCCATTGGGGGAGGGACAGATGACGCGACAGCCTCACGAGCAGTTTGCTAAACAATATTTAGAGGAGCTGTTAGCGCCTCTGGGTCAAGTAGAGACTAGCCGCGAAGTGTCGCCGGAAGTCCGTCAAATTGATGTCTGGTTTGTGCCGGCACCCCAACCGGCAACAGACCCGCAGGTTCTGGGTTTGCAGGGCCAAATGGCAGCAACTGCCTCTCTGTTCGAGCCGTTCCGCAATTCCCCAAAGCCAGAGGAAGTGCTGGATTGCCAGAGCAAGTTGAATGAAGTCCGCAGGGATCTGCGGCGCAGATCGAGACGCGAAGAACGCCCCTTTAGCGAAACAGACTGGCCCAGGTTGTGGGTTTTATCGCCTTCTTGTTCCGCCAGACTGCTGAACGAATTTGGGGCCAAACTCGATGAGTCTGGAAACTGGCCCGCAGGCGTTTATTTTCTGCCAGAGTTCCAGAAGACGGCACTGGTGGCGATTAACAAGCTGCCGCTTGCCTCAAGAGACGCTCTGGCTGCGCGTTCTGGGCAAGGATAAAACTCAGGAAACGGCTATTAATGAACTAGCGGCACTCCCAAAAGGGCACCCGTTACGCACCTGTTTACTAGAGCTGCTTTCTAACTGGCGCATGACCCTAGAAACAAGTGAAAATTTAACTGATGAGGATCGGGAGTTGATTATGAAGTTATCACCGGCTTATCTGCGTTGGCGGGAAGAAACCTTACAAGAAGGCCGGCTGGAAGGCCGGCAAGAAGGCCGGCTGGAAGACCGGCGGGAGATGGTGGTAAACCTTCTGAGAGTTCGATTTGGTTCTCTGGATGACCAACTGGCGGGGATAGTTGCGCCTTTGTTGCAGCTGCCGGCAGAGGATTTGACCCGATTTCTGCTGACGCTTTCCCGCGAGGAACTGCTGGAACGGTTTGGGGGGCAGTCTGGCTGATGGGTTGCGCGGAGGCTTGCTTTGGGGGCGCTGATCTGCTGCTGAAATGGCAGTGGGTTGGGCCAGGACAGCTTGCGCCCGGATGTGTTCCTGAGTGCCGGCGTGAGGGAACGCCAAGGAAGAAGACGGGACAGGGGGAGGGCACCGGCACTCACGGACACCAGCGCTGGCTGCTGGGTGCATTCCAATAGAGAGGAGATGGGCCATCTCCGCCGGCCATTCCTCAAAAAGAATATAATCCTTGACATTCCCTGAAAAGAATATTAGACTGGGAGATAGGACATGGCTTGGACTTGGGAGCTGTATGAGGATGGGAGTGGGGAAGTCCCTAAGGCGCTGCTGGCTTTTTTTGTTGGGCTGATGCCACCGGCTGAGTTGCCGGCAGATGGGCCAAAGCCGGTGCTGACTGCATCGGAAAGCAAAAGGCTGCAGGTCAATCTCCGCCGTCTGTGCGAGAAAGGTTTGGCATCTCTCACGAGTGACATATTCGAGAAATTGGAGGATGATTTGTATGAGTTTCGCATCACTAAGAGTGAGCACAATCCTCGGTTTATCCTGACACCGGCTTCCCCGCAGCGCTTTGTGGTGCTGCACGCTTTTATGAAAAAATATGACGGTGGGATTCGTGACAGTGATAAGGAACCGGCTCGACAAAGATTGCGGGAATTGAAGGAGAGGGAAGGGCGATGAAGAAGTATAATTTTCAGGATTGGTTGAACACAGAAGTGAGTCACGATCCGGAGGTAATTCTGGAGGGAAAGCTGGAGTACCTGCGGCTGTATTTGACTGATGCGATGCGGGAGTTGCGGACAAAAGCGGGGCTGACTCAGGCGCAGCTGGCGGAAAAGTTGGGGGTGCAGCAAGCTGCTGTGTCGAAGTTGGAGTCGGCGCTGAAAGATCGGGAGTTCGAGTCGGTGCTGCGCTATTTGCAGGCGCTGGGGGCGGATTTGCTGGTGGCGGTCAAGTCTGGAGATGAACTTTATCAGGTCAGCGATAGTGAGGGGGGGGTTTTGGTGGATGTGCCGGTGGAGGTGCGAGCCCTTGCTGAGGCTGAGGGGATGAGTTTGCGGGAGTATGTTCGGGCGGCGATCGGGCATTTCTCGCAGAGAGATGTTTCTGTGATAGAATCGTTTCTGGAAAGTGATGAGCCGGTGGCTGTAAAGGTGCGGGAGAGGCTGGGAGGGCGAGCGGTAACAGAAATTGCGGCTGACTTAGAAAGATGCTTGAGTCTTTCTGATGTGGTTGAGCGGATTTTTGCTGTCAAGAATGTCTTCGCCGGTGGGGTTTGTGCTGGGGGTGGGGGGATGAATCGGGATTCGAGTGATGAGGGTGAGGATGAGATTGAGTTGCTGGATTTGGCTGAAGAGCTGCTGGAGAAGTTGGGAGAATATGGGGTTGACATGAGG
>JALOOK010000493.1 GCA_025454445.1 Oscillatoria sp. Prado101
ACCGTGGGCATTATCAGCGCCACCGGTCGCACCAGCTCCCAAATTGGCGTCCCTGACAAGCGAGTCAGCTTTATTCAAACGGATGCGGCGATTAATCCGGGCAACTCTGGCGGACCGCTGCTGAATGCTGCCGGTCAGGTGATTGGCATGAATACGGCGATTATCCAGGGCGCTCAAGGGCTGGGCTTCGCCATTCCCATCAATAGGGCGCAAGACATCGCCGGGCAGCTGATCGCCACCGGCAAGGCGGATCACCCGTATTTGGGCATCCAAATGGTGACGCTGACTCCGGAAATCAAGAAAAATATTAACAGCAATCCCAACGCCGGTGTGAGTGTGGATGATGACCAAGGCGTGCTGATTGTTAAAGTCATGCCCAATTCACCGGCAGCTAAATCCGGACTGCGTGCCGGTGATGTGATCAAACAAATCAATGGCCAGCCGGTGACGGATGCCGGAAGTGTACAGCAAGCTGTCGAAAAAGGCAAGGTAGGCGGCGATCTGCAGGTGCAGTTGCGCCGCAACAGCCAGAACCTCACCCTGGCTGTGCGCACCGGTGCTTTCCCCGCCCAAGTGCAATAGCTCACTTTTCCTGACAGGTTTCTCGCTCCAATTTGATGGGATGGGCGTGTTGCCCGTCCCTTTTTTAATGGCATACTATAACTTGTCTCTGGCACTCCGCTCCTCAAGCAGCTTGCCTAGCTGTTTTGTACTGCCGGTGCCAGATTTCAGTCCCCCTCAGGTAATAGGTCAGGAACGCTTCTGTAATGAATATAATAAGATATCTGCAAAAGCAACCCAAGCCGGTATCGCTGCTCTTAGGAATTAGTCTAGTTATTTTGCTGGGATATATCGACTTTCTTATCCCGCCTAATATTTCTTTTTCACCGTTTTATTTAATTCCGGTGACTCTGACAACTTGGCTGGTTGGTGAGTTGGCCGGTTTGCTGATCTCTGTGGCGAGTGCTGTAACGTGGTATCTGGTCAATCCAGTGGAAAACACCAGCGGTAAATTTTTCATCCCACTGTGGAACGCCTTCATGAGATTTATCTTTTTTGCGAATGCTACCTATCTTTTAGGCGAGATTATATCTTCTCAAGAGCGCGAGAGAAAGCTAACCAGAACAGATGCCCTAACAAACTTGGCCAATCGGCGGGCTTTTTTTGAATTAGCCGGCATGGAAATCTCCCGGGCAAAAAGGTACAGATACCCTCTGACTGTGGCCTATATTGACGCCGATAATTTCAAGCAGTTTAACGATGATTTTGGCTTTCGCACGGGCGACGACCTGTTAAAACTAATCGCTAAAACTATTACCACGAATCTTCGCAGCACCGATCTAATCGCCAGACTGGGAGGGGATGAATTTGCCATCCTGCTGCCAGAAACGGGATATGAACCTGCCCAAACAGCCATCAGTCGAGTTCAGAACGCACTCTTAGAGGCTGTGAGCGAGCTGAAATGGCCGGTAACATTTAGCATCGCTGCAGTTACCTTCATCAAGCCACCGGCTTCAGTCGAGGAAATGATAGAGAGAGCCGACAATCTCATGTACTTTGTCAAACATAACGGTAAGAATATGGTAAAGCACGAGCGTTTTGGAGAGGAAACCACCAGCGATTAAGTAGCGCGGTAACAGAAACCGGGTTTCTTAAAGAAACCCGGTTTCTAACATCTCAGCCGGATATGCCGGCGGTAAGCGCTAGTATTGCGTGGCAGAATTAACCTCCCAGCTATCAGTCTTTTTTTTCTTGAACCCCCGCTGTCTCGGCACTGCGGAAAAATTTCCGCACCACTGCCCTAGTCTGGGGGGGTGGTGTGAGGGAACAGGTAAGCGATGGCAGCCCATCCCGAACAAACCAGCAGACTCACAAGAAATAGAGAAAAAATCATACCAGGCATGGCCATAACCAGAAACCATTTCCATAATTTCAGCTTAGGTTTAGGGTGTGTCGATCTCGTGACTCGGTTGTGACAATCTTGAGAAGCTAGCTGCCAGGTGCGTTAATAGTGCGCACCCTACTCAGCCAAAGGCAGCCAAAATCGAAAGGTGCTGCCCTCACCCCACCGGCTTTCCACCTCAATTTGCCCCCCTTGCAGTTCAACCAGGCGGCGAGAGATGGCCAACCCCAAGCCACTGCCGCCAGAATCCCGAGATCGGGACTGATCGGCACGCCAGAAGCGCTCAAATACATGGGGCAAGTCTTCGGGCGCAATGCCGGTGCCGGTATCTGTCACCGCCACCCAGAGTTTGCCGGTGTCAGTCCAGGCGCGAACCGCTATCGAACCGGCAGCCGTGTGGCGCAGCGCATTTCCCAGCAGGTTGACCAAAACTTGCTCGATCCTGTCCGCATCCGCCAGTGCCGGTGGCAGCTGTTGCGGGCACTCCAATCGCAGAACCGGCCCGTCTTCCAGCACTTGACCGGCAAATTTCTCCACCAGTGATTCCAATAGCGGACACAGATTCACCGGCTGCAAATTAATCGGCAAATACCCAGCTTCCGCCTTCGAGAGTTCTTGCAAATCATTCACTAAGCGCTGCATGCGCCTGGTTTCTTTTCCCAGTCGAAAATAAATCTCTGGAGAAGGTTCAATGGTGCCGTCAGCGAGTTCCTCCAAATAACCTCGCATAACCGTTAAAGGCGTGCGCAATTCGTGGCTCAAGTCGCCAATCAGCTGCCGCCGGCGCACCTCCACTCCTTCCAGACTAGCAGCCATGCGGTTGAAACTGGCACCCAGGCGGTTGAGTTCTGGAATTTCACTGGCCGGCATCCGCTCATTCATCTCACCTCTGGCAAACTTTTGGGTGATTTTTTCCATCTGATTCAGCGGCTGCGTAATCCGTTTAGCCACCCAGTACGACAAGCCACCGGCAGCGGATGCTCCCACAACAACCGCCCAAAAAGTGCTGCGATTCCAAGCTATTTCAAACCCTTCCACGATTTGAGTGCGGGCGTAGCGCAAGGTGAAATCCGGGCCTTCTAGCTGTTCGAGATGCCTGACGAACAAATGGGGCGAAGAAACTTTGCTGGTAATCACAAAACTGCCCACGCCCACCACCATCACCAGTAAGTGGGAGAAAAATAAGCGCGTTCTCAGTGCTGCTTTGGTCATCTTAATTGGGGATTGGGCTATCCAGCAGAATCTTCAAATTTATATCCAATCCCAATTGCCGTCTTAATAAAAGTGGGATTGCCCGGGTCTGGCTCAACTTTTTTGCGCAACCGAGCAACATGAGTGTCAACCACTCGCTCATCCCCAAAAAAGTCATCCCCCCACAGTTTGTCAATCAGCTGCGCTCGACTCCAAACTCGCCCTGGATGGCTGACAAATGTTGCCAAAAGATTAAATTCCAGTGCCGTCAAATCTAGCGTTTCTGACTCACCGGCGCTCAGGTGGCGGCTGGCGGTGTGCTGGTCTATATCTACTGTGAAATGTGGCGTGCGGTAAAGCTGGGGCTGGCCACCTTGGCGCAAGCTGCGCCGCAACAGCGCCCGCACCCGAGCCACCAATTCCCTGGGGCTGAAGGGTTTGACCATATAGTCGTCAGCACCGGTGGACAAGCCAATCACCCGGTCAATTTCCTCGCCCTTCGCCGTCAGCATCAGAATATACGGGTCTTTCGGGCCAGGTTTTTGGCGGATGCGGGCGCACACTTCCAGTCCGTCCAAACCGGGGATCATCAAATCCAGCACGATCAAGTCCGGTTGCTGTTCCCGAAACACCTGCAGCGCACTCAGCCCATCTCGGCAGCACCGGCACTGAAACCCTTCCGCTTCCAGTGCGTGCTGGATCAGCCGCGCGATTTCCGGTTCGTCCTCAACTATCAAAATCTCCATTTCACCAACCCCCCTATCTGACGACTGCTTG
>JALOOK010000494.1 GCA_025454445.1 Oscillatoria sp. Prado101
ACGGTTTTAGCATTTTCGAGCAAGTGTTCTATTCTGCCAATGCCACGGAGTCTTTGTTTAACTCTTACCTCAGGGATGGAAAGGGGAAGGAAAGAAAAGGCGAGCTGCCGCGATTTGGTGTGTTTAGTGTTATTTCCTTGGTTCTTCATATACACTAACTATAAAGTTGAGATTACCCACTCATTTCTTCCTTCTGCTTTTGTGGAACGTAGGCGGATCCCATTCGACCTCGTCATTTTCCTCGTCTCCATAACCCTCGTCCTGCCAGCCGGCGAGTCCCTTCTCGTCGTATAGGAGAGTTAGGACTTGGCCATAGGAATTCATCGGCAACGACCACTCCAGGATTTCGGAGGATGGGTTAATACCTCTTCCTGATAGCCAGTTATCGGCCTTGATTTCGACGAAGTAATCGGGTGGTGAAATTCCCTGGAAGGCCCCAAAGGCAAGAGTGTTTCGGGCAAGTGGGCCGAATTGAAGGTAGGGGCGAAATTCCTTTCCGGGTCGGAACCAGACAGTCCTTTGAGCTTGACTCGCCACCAAACAGCAGGCTTCACTGGTTAAATCGACGAAACGGATAGCAGTGGAGGTTAAAGTGGTTTGGCTCATGGCTGAAAGTTCTTTAATGCACGGGTGACACCAGCTTGCCCAGAAACTTATAATGACAGGCTTTCCTGTCAGGATAACCTCTGAACTGTTCACCATTTCCCCTTTTAAATCTCTTATAAAAATATCTGGAATTTTACTTTTCTCCTGGCAATGATTTGCAATCTCACTACTTTACCTTTGCCCAGCGACACAACGCTGTACGTCACTGCGGCAACTGTTTCTCGCTCACTCGGAGCGACTCTCATCTCACTCTCTCGCTATCTCTCTAAAACGCGCACGCTCTCACTCACTGCCTCCATTCTCTACGTCCAAATTACCATTAATAACCCCAAGTAGCGCCTCTGGCAATAGCTGCCCCAAAAAGAGCAGTTGCGGAACTGTAACACTTTTTTCGGTAGCGATCCCACACAGCCATTTGAGCGCGGTCAAAAAATGCCACTCTCTCGGCATAGTTTTCCAGTAAACCCAGAAACATAGTTGATCCCCGCGGTTACTTGAGTGCAGCGGGCTGTCAGCTTCAAATGGGTTTCTGTTCTTCTAGGCTTTAACAACTAGCATGTTTTTTTTGACCGGCAAATTGGGGCGGTTTTCCACCAAATACCTCCACTGGGAAAATTCCTCTGGGTGGCGAGCGTGAGCTGTTTCTTCCCTTCCTCCGCTGTGCGGCCAGGGATGAAACGCATGGTTTGGGAATTGAAACCGTAGATTGCGATCTACTTAAACCGGCTCTATAGCGAGACTTTTGACCCGCATCCGGCCCAGTTCAGCACGAGTTTTGACCCGTATTCATGTTTCGATTCCTCTGCAATCATATCAATCTCTTTCCTGAGTAGCAAGTCTTTTTAGAGGGTTTTTCTAAAGGAATCATTAAGATTGGTGGTGGACAGAAACGGGTTTCTTCTCTAGATGTTAGGCCCAGTCACCGCCAGAAAGCCTGGGACAGGCTGTTTCACTTTTTCTTTATAAAACAGCCCGCCGATTGGGCTACGCTGAACTACAAACATTTGTGCTATTTTATGGCCCTCGCAGCTGGCTAGGGCGGTTCCTATTTTGACAGCACCCCCCACCGCAGCCTTGTTCTGCCCCTGGACTGTTGGGGGGGAACCGTACCCCACCGGCCCCACGCCCTCGTGCCGATGGCCACTGGCCGGCAGCCCAAGCGGCCCTCTGCCCCTGGACATATAGCTGGCCTCCCCCACCGGGAACCGCGAACCGCACAAGGCAGGCCCGGCTCTCTGTGTTATATATAGAGCCTATAATTGAGGAGTCAAAAAATTTTTAAATAAACCCCACCGGCACCGCAAAAACATAATATTATACACCAATTTACCGATATTAACAGCAAATCAGACCCGTCACAGTCGCAGCACCCATGCGTCCCGCACCGCAGCACAACTCCCCATTCCCGGCGGCGGAGGTTTCTGGTGTGCAAATTGCCTCAATTCAGGGTATTCTCTATCACAGACAATCCTAGAGATAATAGATATTGATGAGTTCGTGTACGAGATTATCTTTTAAGGGACGATGCCCCTCAGCACCGCTACCTCAACTAAATTGCCTTTATTGCCTTAAGCATGGCATCAAATTCTGCAATTCCCCATTTCCCGCTGACAGACATCACCAACAAGAGGCGACCCTATGGACGTGAATGAACTTGTCAAACGATATATAGCGGGGGAAAGGAACTTCAGCGGCGCAAACCTGACCGGCGCAGACCTTCGAGTAACCAACCTCAGCGGCGTCAACCTGAACGGGGCAAAACTGAATCAAGCCTTCTTGATTGGCACCAATTTAACAGGATCCAGCCTATTTGGAGCCGAGTTAGCCGGCACGAATTTGGCAAGCGCCTGCCTGATTGGGGCAAAACTAACTAAGGCAAAACTGAGGGAAACTAACCTGAACGGTGCGGATCTCACCGGCGCAGACCTCGCTGAACTATCCCTTTCAGGAATGCAGATAATGGGCACCCGACTGTTCAGCACCAACCTAGCGGGGGCAGACCTGAAATTGACAGACTTCACAGGTTCAGACCTGCACAAAGCTAACCTTGCCGGTGCCGACTTAACGGGGGCGAACCTAACCGGCACAAACCTTTCCTACAGCAAACTAGCAAAAGCTTCCTTGCTGAGAGCCAACCTGACCGGCTCCAACCTAACCGCAGCAGACCTGAGTGAGGCCAATTTAAGCCGAGCCAACCTGTCGCGAACGCACCTGACCGGCACAAAACTGGTGAGGGCAATCCTGTGGGATGCCAATCTCACAGATGCGATCATGGATCACACCAACCTAACCGATGCCTCTCTCAACGGAGCCACCATGCCCGATGGCACAATCCACCCGGGCAGCACCTGAACCTAGCAGGTTTGGCGGCGTGTTGAGTTAAAACAGAATCGTCACAGTGCGGTTCCCCAACAGAATCGGGCGCGTGCGGCGCAACGGGATTGAGGGCTGAAAGCTGCAGGGCGACGGGCACAAAAATTCACCCAAAATTAACAACCGCATCTGTAGGGGCGGGTGAGCCCGAAATATCTGTCACCCAACGAGAGGGTGCGAGAAACCGACCCCCTCTGCCTGGGGCGGAGGCGACGGAAGCTTTCTGAAATTTCAAAAAATCTTCTCAGCTTAAATTCTATTGAAACTCCAAACGTTATGACCTTCATCCAGACCCGCTCTTGGCAGTATTTCATCAAAGCAGGCACACTAGCTGCAGCCTGCTACTGGGCGGCCAAACTGGCAACCTTGATTCCCGGGCTGGATGTGAAGGCGTCGCCGGTCGGGCCAACTGCCGGCCTTGCCCTGGCCGCACTTTTTTTGGGGGGCGAGCGCCTGTGGCCGGGGGTAGCGGTCGGGGCCTTTTTCTTTGCCCTCTCGGAGGGGGTGTCTGGAGCCGTTGCCGCAGCCACCGGCACCGGCAGCACCTTGCAAGCCGTCATCGGGCTGAGACTGCTCAAGCGCATCGGGTTCCATCCCGCCCTGGAGCGCCCGCGAGATGTGATCCAGCTGTTTGTCGCAGCGATGGTATCGGCGGTTGTCAGCGCCACCCTCGGGGCCTTGACTATTTGCTTGCCAAATCTCGCCGATTGGAACGATTTTGAGACAGTTTGGTGGAGCCGGTGGGTGAGGGACGTGATGGGGGTGCTGCTGGTGACGCCGGCGCTGCTGACTTGGCGTGAGTGGAGGTACAACAAGAGACAGCCCGATCAAGTCCTGGAAATAGTTCTGTGGGTGAGCCTGCTAGTTGGCATCAGCTGGATCGTCTTTT
>JALOOK010000069.1 GCA_025454445.1 Oscillatoria sp. Prado101
CTTGTTTCAGACTTCATACTTCAGGCTTCAGACTTCAGCTTTGCAGCACCTTCTGGGCAGCGCGGCGCACTGCTGGATCCGGATCGGTGCGCGACAGCGCCGCCAATTTCAGTTCGGCACTGCGATTGCCCAAATATCCCAGGGAGCGCACAGCTGCCAAGCGCACCGACGCCTCCGGATCGTCGAGAGCATTGGTGAGCAGTTCCGAGGCGTGCGGGTGTTTTAACCGCGTCAGCACTTCCACCACAGCGCACCGCACTTGAGCCTGCGGGTGGCTTAACCCCCGTCCGATCCATTCGATCTGCTTGTCGAAGGAAACACCCGTTCGCGCCTCTGTGCGCAGCAGTGCGGCGATACAGGAATTTACTCGCTGCAGGTCGGCACTCAAATCGATCAGAGCCGCAATCGCCTCCTCAGAGCTGATCCGAGCTAGAGCGTCCGTGGCGGCGTTGGTGACACTTGCTTCCGGATCGGATGCCGCCAGCCACAGGATAGCCCCCACCGCCCCCTCGCCGCCGCGTTTCCCCAGAGCGATTACGGCATCGCACCGCCGCTGGGGCTTGGGAGATTGCAGGGCACACAAAAGCGGCCCCCCGGCATCCGGATGTTCAATCATCCCCAGCGCCGCAATGGCCGCCCGCGCCAAATCGCTGTCACCGCTTTCGTCGGTGGCCAGCGGTGCCAGAAGCTTGACAATTGTCTCGGCTTGTGATAAGTGTGCGATCCGCCCCAGCGCCTCTACCGCCGCCGCCCGCACTTGGTTGGCCGGATCGGTTCGCACCAGGTGGGTGAGAGCTGGCACTGCTTCCGGATAGCCGTGGGTGCCGGTGGAACGGGTCGCGTAATACCGCACCCAAGGATCAGGATCGCAGAGGGCTTGCTGCAGGTAGGGAAACGCCCGGTCACTCTCCACCAGGCTGAAGGCCCGGGCGGCGGCGGCTCGCACCGCACCAGCTGAGCTTTCCAGGGCCCGATCCAGTGCCGGCAGCACGCGCGGGTCTTCCAAATAGGGAATGTGTTCAATGGCAGCGCGGCGCACGCGCTCGTCAGGATCGGCGCAGCGCTCGAAAAGCAAATCCAGACACTCAGAGAAAGCGAAATAGCCGGCGATTTTCACCGCTGACTCGCGCACATAGGGATTGGGGTCCCTCAAAAGCTCGACCATACGCGCCGACATATCGGGATGGCCGAGGGAGTCGAGAGCGGCGATCGCCGCTTGGCGCACTGCCGCATCTGGATGGCCAATCAGTAGCAGCAGGGCCTCAAAAGCGCCCCGGTCGCCAATTTGCGCCAGCGCCTCGGCAGCGGCAACCGCCAATTCCGGGTCCTCAGCCAGCAGGCAGGTCAGTGCCGGCACCGCCCGCGCGTCGCCAATCCGCCCCAGGGCCACCACTGCTGCTTTGCGCATTTCCAAATCCTCCTCGGACAGCTGCTCGACCAGCAACTCCGTAACCCGCGTTCCTTTTCGCACCAGAGCGTCAAGCACGGCTTTGCGCACTGCCGGCTGGCCCAGCAGCCGGGCAAGGGCTCGCTCTACCGGCGGCCCCTCCAGCCACCCCAGGACTTGCACCAGAGCTTTCAGTTCCTCCGCGTTCGCCAAGGGCAGCGCGTCGAGCACATTTTGCGTTCCGCCCTTGCTGATCCCGAGGCGCACTAGGTCAGCAATGTGGGAGCCTTCCCGATAGACAGTTTCATAGCGATTGTAGAGGGCGGCCAGGCTAGAGGCGATGGCCCGGGCGGGCGGATTCGACCCATTGAGCAGCTCCACCAGGGGCGCGACGGCATCTCGGTCTCCCAGAAGTCCCAGGGCGGCAGCCGCCGGCTCGCAGAGCAATTCGTCAGCCAGCAGGGGCACCAGACGCGGTGCTACGATCGGGTCGCCAATCCGCCTCAGGGCGTCTAGGGCTGGAAACGCCAGAAAGAAATCTCCCGACTCGGCTATGGCCACCAGCGCATCCACCGCCTCAGCGGCACGCAATTGCCCGATCGCCTCAATGGTGTGATAGCGCACGTTGGCGTCTGCATCGGCTAAGGCGCGGACTAGCGCCGGTATGGCTCGCCGATCTTTTCGCTCTCCTAGCGCCAGCGCCGCATAGATGCGCAGCTCCACATCATCCGGGTCGTTTAAAAATTCAATCAGCGGCTCGATCACGTCCACATCGCTGAGCGCCAGCACCTGCAGGGCGCTGTTGAGGACGCTGAGGTTGCGGTGGTTCTCGCGAATCGCCCGCAAAAGGGTTGCTGTGGTGGAAGCTGCGGCTCGCAGCGCCAAGCTGTCCACCGCCACCCGCCGCACCCGCCAGCTTTGATCGCCGAGCGCCTCCAGCAGGGGCGATTCAGTCTGGCTCTCATCCCCAGATAATTCCAGCCCCTCTATCTCTCCGAGCTTTCGGGCAGCGAGCAGCCGTTCGCTCTCTTTGGCAGACGCCAGTTGCTCTGCCAACGAGCGCTCTTGGTCTTTGCGTGCGGTGACGTCTTCAATTGTGACTGCGGTGCCGGCGATGCGGTCGTTTTCCCGCAAAGGCGCAATTGTCACCCGCTGCTGCATGTGCTCAAAATGCCTGGAGGGCTGAAGCGGCGGGCAGGGGATCAGGTAATGGTGAAATGCCGGTGCCAGGGTTTCCACCACTCCTTGCTCCAGCACCCGCTGAAAGCGCAACAGCAAGCCGCGCGATTCCAAATCCGGAATTAGGGCGGTCAGGTTCCGCCCGCACGCCGCCTCCGCAGACAGGCCCGTGGCCCGCTCCAGCCAAGCGTCCCACGAACGCACGACGAGATTGGCGTCGGTTGTGAAAATACTGATTTGTGGTTCGTCAGTCATGGGGTAATTGTTAGTAGCTAATAGCTAATAGCGACTCTGAAAAAGAAGCAATAATTCACAAGTAATCTGGGTAAAGAGATAATAATTTCTGGCTCTTAAATAGGCGAAATAACGCAAAATGTGTTAGAGGTTAGGGGTTAGGAAAGTAGTTGGGCTTTAGCCCAAAGGTTCGTAGTTGGGCTTTAGCCCAAGGAAAGTAGTTGGGCTTTAGCCCAAGGAAAGTAGTTGGGCTTTAGCCCAAAGTTCGTAGTTGGGCTTTAGCCCAAAGTTCGCAGTTGGGCTTTAGCCCAAAGTTCGTAGTTGGGCTTTAGCCCAAAGTTCGTAGTTGGGCTTTAGCCCAAAGTTCGTAGTTGGGCTTTAGCCCAAAGTTCGTTGGGCTTTAGCCCAAGGAAAGTAGTTGTTTCAGGTCGAACTCCAACCGATACCCCATGCCAGAAGCCCCATGCCCCATGCCAGAAGCCCCCTGCCTCTAACTGCTTAAGCGCTCCGCAATCTGAGTCAGCGTGCGAGACCGTTCCAGCAGACCGGCAGTGGTGCGCTGGGTTTCTTTCACCCCAGAGGCGTTGCGTTCGGCAATGGCGCGAATGTTCCCCAGGGATTTGAGAATCAGTGCCGAACCAGTAGAGTGTTCGCGGTTGGCGCGGGTGATCGCACCGATCTGTTTGGAAACGTTTTGGGCGGCGGGGATCATATCCTTGATTGCCCGCCCTTGCTCGACCATTGCTTTGGCCACTTGATCCGACTGCCGGCGCATGCTCTCCACGGCTTTTGAGATTTGAGTCGCCGCAGTGGCTTGTTCGCTCATCGCCTTGCTGACGCCAGAGATCAGGCGAGCTAGGCGATCTGCCTCTTGAGAGATTTGATCGCCGGCTGTTGACTGTTCCGCCAGGGCGCGGCTGGTGGCTGTAGCTCCGCGCCGCATCGATTCTACAGCTTTCATAATCTGATTGACTGCGCTGGCCTGTTCCGAAGTGGCTTTGCGCACTTGCCCCGCCAGACTGGCCGTATTTTGCCCCGCCTTCATTACGTCACGCGCCGCCCGCGCTTGTTCGCTCATCGCCTGCGTCATCTGCTGAGTGATTTTGCGCATTTGCACGGTGGACACGACGATAGCTGCCGACGCTTTGGCTTGTTCTGTGGTGGCTTTGGCCACTTCTTTCGCTTGGTTGACCGTGGTGTTGACGGCGCTGACCACCGTCTGCCCTGCGGTGAGCTGTTCCTCCGAAGCCCGGGCAATTTGGCTCACCAGTTGCGCGGTTTCTTCCACACCGGCCAGGATTTTTTTCAACCCGCCCACACCAGCTTCGGCGAGGCTGCCACTTTCTTCCGCCACCCGCACCCCTTCATTAGAGGTGGCGACGGCTTCTTGCACCACAGCTTGCAAAGCTTTAATAATCGCAGCAATATCAGTAGTGGCCCGGGCGGCGCGGTCCGCCAGGTTGCGGATCTCCTCCGCGACGACGGCAAAGCCGCGCCCCGCCTCACCCGCCCGCGCTGCTTCTATCGAAGCATTTAACGATAGCAGATTAGTGCGCTCCGAGATCAGGTTGATCGTGTCCACGATAGAGCTGATTTCGCCAGTGCGCTTGCCCATTTCGCGAATCACGTCCGCAGACTGCACCATTGAGTCGCGCACGCGGTTGAGTCCGGAAATGGCTTTTTGCACAACTGCCCCGCCTTCTTCCGCATCTCGCGCCACCCGGCGCGTCACTTGATCGGCTTTTTTGGTCAGCGCTGTCACGGAACGGATCGAGCGCTCCAGTTCGGTGGCGCTGGTGGCTGCATTGGTTGCGGCGTCGGTAATCCGTTCGGCGTTCTGCGCCACCCCCCCGATGGAACTGGCCATTTCCTCCATCGAGGTGGCAACCTCTTCCACCATCCCCGCCACGTTTTCTGTCGTCGCCGAAACCTGTTCGATGGATGCTGCCATTTCGTTGATCGAGGCAGTTGTCTCCTCAGCTGCGGCGGTTACGTCATCAGCGTTCGCCGCCACACCCTGAATTGAACGGGTCATTTCTTCGATGGAGGCGGCGGTTTGGTTGATGGCGCTGGCTAGGCTGTCTGTATCGCGATTGACGCTTTTGATGGAGCTGGTGATTTCGGTCATGGAGGTCGTCACCTGGGTGGCAGAGGTGGCCATTTCCTGAGCGGTAGCCGTGACGCTTTGAATGGAACTGGCGCTTTCTTCTATGGAAGCCGCAGTTTCCCTGATTCCCGATGCCAGATCCACCGTGCTGCTGATGACTTCCTCAATGGAAGCCCCGATTTCGTTGATGGAGGAGACGAGCTGTTCCGTCAAATTGGCAACCGATTCAGCTTGTGTGGCCGTCTCTTTCAGGGATGCGGCCATTTGGTTTGTGCCACTGACTGTTTCCTCGAGGGATTGCAGCTGCGTCTGTACGCCGTCTTTGACTTCTTCGGCAATCCGGGAGAGCTCGCTTGTCGCTTGCGTCACTCGCTCGCCTTCCTCCCGCAACTGCGCCATTTCCACTTTCAGCTTGTCGTTCGATTTCCGCCCGAAAAATGCTTGCGCAACAATTGTCAGAGCCAAAATTGCTACAGACAAAAAAGCTATTGAATAAATACCCATAATAGTTACCTTTTCACAACAAAAAGCAAATGCTAAATCAAATCACTTACTTCTCTATCTGCAATTTTACCATTCCCTTTCTTTGCTGGGCAGGTTGAAGGGCAGGGTTTTCTACTGCGTTTATTTACCTGCATCGGCTCGCCCCCCTGCCGGCATCACTGCAATCGTCTCGGTGGCGCTCAGCAGTTCCTCTACATTTAAAATCAGCACCAGCCTTTCGCCTAAGGTGGCGATTCCTTCTATGTATCTCCCGCTCACACCCGAAATGGCTGCGGGGGGTTCTTGAACTGCCTCTGCGGCAATCGAAACAAATTCGCGAGCGGTGTCTGCAATCATGCCGGCGGTGCGGCTGCCGGTGTGCACGACAATTAAGCGAGATCGGGTGTCATAAGGAATTTTATCGAACCCAAATCGCAAGCGCAAATTGATGGCTGTAATCACCTGACCGCGAGAAAATACTACCCCTTCCACAAAGGCGGGAGTGTTCGGCACCGGCGTGATGCGTTCGACCATTTCCATCTGCTGCACAATGTCAGATCGGATGCCATAGGTTGTGCCTGCTAGTTCAAAAAGGATGTAAGTTTTGTAACCATTCTGGGTATTTAACATAGGCGTTATTCTCTGCAAGTTTTTGCTTTATAAATGTTCCATTATTTTGATTTTTTTAGGCCGGTATTGGTATTTCATTTACAATCCAAAATCTAAACTCTAAACTCTACAATCTTGTCAAGGCGGCTGCCTCAAGAATCAAAACCACACGTCCGTCACCGAGGTCGGTAGCGCCGACAATTCCGGGAACCTGAACCAGGGGATCGGTGAGGGGGCGGACGACAATTTCCCGCAGTCCGAGAATCCGGTCAACCGCTATGCCGACCGCATTCAGCCCACTGCCAGCTACGAAGGCGTAGAAGCGTGCGGTGGCGGCGCTTGGCTCACGGGCGGGAGTGGTTTCCTGTTCCGCAGGGGCTTTGGGCCTAAAGCCCCTGCCCGCACTCTGCGGCCACATATCGCTCTGCCCAACTTCACTAGCTGCCGCTTCGCCTCTATGTTCCGGTTCGCTCAAGGCAAACAGACGCCCTAGGCGAACGATCGGCAAGACGCCGCCACGGTAGGAAATAATTTCGCTGTTTTCAAAGACAGTAACAGCTGTGGGCTGCACTTCGATAACCTCGCGCACAGAAGACTGGGGAACGGCAAAGGTTTGCCCAGCTACGGAGACGATCAGGGCGTCGGCGATGGCCAGAGTCAGTGGCAGTTGAATTCTAAACCGGCTGCCGGTGCCCGGTTGCGTCTCTAGGGTCAGGGTGCCCCCCAGTTCCTGCACTGTATTTTTGACGATCGCCATTCCCACGCCGCGACCGCTGGTCAAATCCGCCTGTTCCCGGGTGGAAAAGCCGGGGGCGCAGAGGATGTCCAGCAGGGTGGCCGAATCGATTCCCCCCTGCCCCCCAATACTTTCTGCACCAGCAGCAGGGGAGTTTCCCCGCGCCTGTGGCGAGAGGGAGGGGGTGATGGCTCTCTTGCCCGGAAGGGCGCTGCCGAAGATTTGTGTCACATTGGCACACAAATTTTGTCCGAAAGTGTCAACACTCAGCAGGCCAAGCGCCCGCGCTCGCTCAACAACTCGTTCGGTGTCAACGCCGCGCCCGTCGTCTTCTATTTCGAGGGCCACCATTTCTCCCGCCGCTATCGCCCGCAGGGCGATTTTCCCTTCTGGCGGTTTGCCAATTCGCACTCTTTCTTGTTCCGATTCTATGCCGTGGCTGAGGGCGTTGCGCACGAGATGGAGCAGCGGGTCCATCATCCGCTCAACTACGAATTTGTCAATTTCGGTTTCCTGACCGCTAAGAACCAGTGTGACTTTCTTTTGGCTCTCTCGCGCCAAGTCCCGAACAACGAACTGCATACGGGCGAAAATCTCGCCCACCGGCACCAGGCGGACGCGCATCACGCCCTGGCGCAACTGGCGCAGGTGGCGTTCCATCGCCTGGTTGGTTTCTCGCAGGGGGCGCAGCTGGTTGGCGGGGACGGTTTCTTCCAGGCGTCCCAGGTTGTCTTCCAGGCGGGCGCGGCTGATCGCCAGATCGCCAACCATGCGCATCAGTTCGTCCAGCCGCCCCAGATCCACGCGCACGACGTTCGCCGGTGCCAGTGCGGGGGAGGGAGCGGGCGCGGCGGGCTCGGTGGGGGTGGGGGCGGGCACGGGGGCGGGGGCGGGGGCAACGGGGGCGGGGGCGGGGGCGGGGGCGGGGGCGGGGGCGGGGGCGGGGGCGGGGGCGGCGGCGGGCACGGGGGCGGCGGCGGCGGGGGCGGGGGCGCTCTCATTGGGAGCACCGGCACTACTGACAGCGCTTGGGGAGTCGGGGGCTAATTTCTGAGTTTTGACTGTTGACTTTTGGGTTCTTTGTCCTGACTTCTGTTTTCTGACTCGCTGAGGAAGCACAGGCGTCTCGTCT
The DNA here is from genome assembly GCA_025454445.1 of Oscillatoria sp. Prado101. Taxonomy (GTDB): domain Bacteria; phylum Cyanobacteriota; class Cyanobacteriia; order Cyanobacteriales; family Oscillatoriaceae; genus Oscillatoria. The sequence continues at coordinate 7,868 of JALOOK010000069.1, forward strand.
GTGCTACGGGTGTCTGGGGTGATTGGTGACTCCTGAGTTTTGAAGGGTGCCCAGAGCAGCCCGTCGCTGGCCCAGTCGGCAAAGGCTGTTTCGTCGGCATTGCTGGCGAGCACAAAATCGAAGACAATTCCTCCTCCGGGTTTGACGCGGGGGGCGGCGTGAATTAATTCCCCAATCGCTTGCAGGCGAGCGCGAATGGCGTTAACGTTAACACCGCGTTCTGCTAGAGCCGGCAGCGGCGCGAACTCAAAGCGCCAAGCTCGCCCGCCACTCTGGAGTGCTTTAGCCAGCCGATCGCTTTCTTCTGGTTTCAGGGCGATTTGGACTTCTGAAAGCTCTGAAAGCTCTGCTGCCGGTGTTGAGCCGGTTGTGGGTGGCTGTGGGATATTCTCAGGGGGTTGAGGGCTGGCTGGGGTTGGGGGGGAGGGCGCAAATTCCGAGGAATTGAGATCCTCACTTTTGACCACAGCTGCCAGCTTCTGCAGCGCCGAAGCGATATCAGGTGGGGGATTTGAGGACCGGCGCGTGGCAATCACCCCCTCGAGCATTTTGGTGCCCCCGATCAGGGCATCCATTCCAACACCAGTGAGCACCACTTGTTCGGAGCGCAAATCGCGCAGGTAACTCTCCATATAGTGTGCGAGTTGCTCCGCTTCCCTCACCCCTACCATTCCCGACAGACCTTTGAGCGAATGAAAACTGCGCAAGAGTTCGTCCAGCAGCCAGCGCTCGATTGCTGGCTGGTTCACAAGCGGCTCTAGCGCCAGCAAATTGCGGCGCACAACCGTCATGTGATCCTCGCATTCAGCAAAATAATCGTCGAGGAACTCATCAAAAAAATGGGGTTTGCCAACGTCCGTAGACACGAGTATATCTCTATCGCTAATTTAAAAAACTGTTCGCTTGTGCGATCAGCGTTTGAGGCTCAAAGGGTTTTGTCATGTAAGACGACGCGCCAGCTGCGAGCGCCTCATTCCGGGTGGCCGCGTCGCTTCTCGTTGTGAGGACAATAACGGGAATTGAGCTGTAAAACTCATAAGAGCGGACAAACTTGAGCACCTCCAACCCGTGTATGTCTGGCATGTTTAAGTCCAGGATAATCAAATTAACCGGCGCTTGCTTTAAGTGCCCGACCGCTAATTGCTCAACGGCTTCGAGTCCGTTGCTCGCTTCTTCAAAATGTACGTTTCTCAACTCTCGCAGCGACGAAATCACCATTCGCCGCATCGTTGGCGAATCATCTACTACTAGAATTTTCATGTTTGAGGTTTTCATGGCAGTTTCCCTCAGCTAAACTGGCGGAGAGTACCGGGTGCCGGCAGGTTGTGTCAGAATTACGAAGTCAGGAGTCCTAACTAGGAGGCCACAGTCTGCCGTCCAATTTCTAGAAATTTACTCGGAATAACTCAGAACTTTAAATCCTGAATTAGTTTAATTCCTTTTTGCCGGCGGCAGCCAGTTCTGCTATCATTCTAATTCAGCAACTCGATCACCTGTGTGGCGAGCGTTTGCGGGTCGAATGGCTTGGTCATATAGCGGGATGCGCCGGCTCCGATTGCGGTCATGTGGGTGTATTGGTCGCCTTTGGTCGTCAGCACGACGATCGGAATCTCGCTATAGCTCTGGTGTTCGCGCACAAACTTGAGCACGTCCATCCCGTGCATGTCGGGCATGTTCAAATCGAGAATCATTAAGTCCACTGACGCTATCGCCAACTGCTCAATCGCTTCCAGACCGTTGGCAGCTTCCTCAAACTTTACGTCTGTTAAGCTGCGCAACGACGCCATCACCATCCGGCGCATGGTTGCTGAATCATCCACTACCAAAATCTGTTTCATAGTTGTCTCCTGTTGAGTTTGCCGGCTGGCCAGTTAAGCCGCGACCTTGACCATCTTTTTGTTTCTCACCCTCGCCGATCGCCCCTCACCCACACTTGACAACCCCTCCTTTGAATACAAACTCTTTTTCTGCCATCCCCCCTCCCCCGGCGTCTCCCCCGCTTGCGGGGGACAGAGGAGGTAGAGTTCGGTGAGCGATAATGGTTTTAGGTTTGGCGCTGTCCCGCGCCATTGCTGGCAGTCGGCGCGTGCCCTCAGGCGAACAATTTTACACCTCAGGCTTCCCCCCGCTGGCGTTTTTTGCTCCAGCTTTCCCACTGGCCCTGTGAAAAGTGCCTGTCCAGCAAATCCTGACCGCCAGCCCCCATAGACTGAAGCAGCTCTTCAATCCGTTTCAAGGCCAGCGGTAATGGCTGAGTACGCCCATTTTCCCAGCGGTTCACGCTCTGAAATGAAACCCCCAGCTGTGCGGCAAACTTCTGTTGCGACAGTCCCAGCCGTCGCCTCGTCTCCCGGACGAGCTGCGCAATTTCCTGCTGTTGTGTCACTGGCATGTTTCTATGCCTCTGATGTTCTGCAATCCCAGCATATAACATCTGGTATAAGTTGGGAGCAGTTTTGATTATTCTTAACAAAGCTGGCAGCACCGGCACTTCGGGGGCTGGAGTTCGCTACAGGCATGGGCCCGCCGGCGGCCCTTTGGCAATTGGGCTAATGCCCTAAAGGGTGGCTTCCGCTTTGCGGAAAACACCCTGCTAAACTGCCGATTTATCGCGTCTCTCTGCGGCTTTCTCTTGTAGATAACCCAAGTTGCAACTTAAGTCGGCGGTGCAGACAAAACGGCGTTCCCAGGCAGAGCCTGGGAACGAGAGTAAACTTGGGTTTTTATAGTAATAAACCCTGATTACCCCCTGTTGGCAAAGGTCAAATGGGTGAGGTTCTCGCATCGCATAGCTTTCCCCAATGCGCTGAACCTTAATCAGGTTAGTGACGCCGGCGATCGGAAGGTCTCCGTGGGAAAAGTTCAGCCGGGCGACATCCATGCCGGCTTCTATCATTGCTTTAATCGTGCTGGGATCGGAACTAGCGGGCCCGATTGTGCAGATAATCTTGGTTTTGCGCGAGCAGATTTTGAGCCTATCTGAGCGATGCTGAGCTTTGGCAAGTTTAGCACGGAGTTAGCAATCCTGCTGTCACACCCTTGACAAAATTCCGAATTAGGAATAGAATTTTTATTCTGCCAAGCTTTGAGGGGGAAGCATGAGCGTTTTAAAATATCGGCTGGGAGGTAAAGAGAGTGGCGAGGCGCGCTCTCTTACCCAGAAGCGCCGGTGAACCTCAATCTGAGGTGATATGAGACACCGGCAATCGGGACAGGCGCAACGCCTCAGATATAGCAGTAGGCAGTCAGTGCGCGGATATGGGCCAGAACGCAAAAGGGCATTGGAGATCACGCAAAAGGGCATTACTGTGAGTCTTTCCCATGGGACATGGGCCATGTGCCATGCGCCATGCGCCATGTCATTAATGTCCTGACCTAAATGACAAGTGCTATAGGCCATTGAGACACCGGCAATCGGGACAGGCGAGATACGCCAACCCGAACACACCGCCACCAATTATGCTAATTCCTGAATGTCAGAGAGCTCTGTCACAAAAGGAAACACCCTATGGGACGAATTTTTATTTGCGCCGGTCACGGCGGCTATGACGGGAAACCCACTGATACCGGGACAATTGCCAGCCCCACCACAGAAGCCAGAGAAATGATCCAGCTGCGCGATCTGGTAGCGGCTGAGTTGCGCTCCCGATCCGTGGAAGTTCTTGCGGTTCCCGACGATCTTAACAGCCGGCAGACCATCGAGTGGATCAACTCCCGCCAGCGTTCAGGTGACTGCGCCCTGGAACTCCACACCGGCACTTCTTCCAACCCAACTCTCCGAGGAGCCTCCCTCTTCTACATCGCCGGCAATCCCGATCGCAAAACCGATGCCGAACAGATGCTGCTCGCCCTTGTGGGGCGAGTTCCCCAACTGCCCGATCGGGGAGCCAAACCAGATACCGCCACCACCACGGGCAGTTTACCATTCTGCCGGGGAATTGTCATCCCCTCCCTGCTGATGGAAGTTGGCTTCCTCAGCAACCCCGATGACCGCTATCTGATCCAAAATCGACGCCGCGACATAGCAGCCGGCATTACAGACGGACTGGCGGTATGGATTGGAGGGGGGAACCCTACCGCTCCCACTCCCCAGCCGGCAGACACCTATCGCCCGTGCAATATCAACCTCAACGGTCAACTCTACGGCGAAGAGGGCGCGATTGTCAATGGCAACGCCTATATTCCCATCGATCTAGCAGACAGCTTGGGAGTCTCTCTCTCTCAAGCCCCCCAAATCCGCCGCGTCTCCTACAGAAATATTGTTTATATCAGAGCCATCGAACTGCGGGAATTCAATATCTCTGTCCGCTGGGACGCCGCCACCGGCACAGTCGCTCTCCGCTCTATCTTAAATGTGTGCCGGCGTCAGATCAACCGGATCGCCGGTCAGGGAAACACCACCGAATTGCAGCTAATGATGTTTCTCAAAGCCAACAATGAAGCTGCTCTGATTCAGTTTCCAGATCTCGTCAAAGATATCGCCAAGCTCTACCGAGAAGAATGCACGATCGAAGGCATAAACTATGACATCGCCTTCTGTCAAATGTGTTTGGAGACAAACTTTCTCAGTTTTGGCGGCTCGCTCACACCGGCACAAAACAACTTTGGCGGTTTGGGAGGCATTGGCGCAGGCGCTTCGGGAGCCTCTTTCCCCAGTCCCAGAATTGGCGTCAGAGCTCACATCCAGCATCTAAAAGGCTACGCTAGTAAGGAATTTTTAGTGCAGGAAGCAGTCGATCCGAGGTTTCGTTTTATCACGCGGGGAATCGCCCCCACCGTAGAATACCTCAGCGGGCGTTGGTCGCCAGACTTGCATTATGGCAAGAAAATTATGGCGCTGCTCAGACGCCTCTATGAAGAAGCTGGGTTGCTGTAAAATAATCGGGGACTGCGCAATGGTAATTGGGCACTGGGCATTGCTGAAAATCTTCCCAATGCCCCATGCCCCATGCCCCATGCCCCATGCCCCATGCCCCATGCCCCATGCCCCATGCCCCATGCCCCATGCCCCACTCCCAATTACGCCTCTTTGAAAAAGCGAATGATTTCGCGAACCCGGTCGAGAAATTGGCTGTCGGCGTTCAGCTGCGCGATCGCATTCTGCGCTTCCCGCCCCAGCCGGTCGTGCTCCGCTTGATTGGCGGCTCGCAATTGCTCTAAAGACGCAGCAATTCGAGTTAAATCGTTGCGAGTTCCTTCTAATTGTCGCTGTTGCGACGACGCCCAAGAACTTTCATTGTTGGGGTCAAGCTGTTCTTCTAGGTTCTTGACGGCTGACTCCAAACCTGCTACCCGATCGCGGAGTTCCAAAACATCTTCGCGAGGGTATTTCACGCGCTCTCCAATCATCGCCAGTCGCGCCGCCAGATATTCATAACCTCGCACTGCCGGTCGCAAAAGTGTTAACAGCAATGCCGCCCCAGAACTGACGTAGCCAACCGCACTGATGCCGGTGATGGCCAGGGTATAAAGCCCAATACCTGAAAGCAAATGGAGTGCGATAGCTGCTAGCAGCGAGCGCTTCGCCAAGAGTTTGACGTATTTGATTTGCTTGGCATCAACGGCAATTCCTTTTTCAGCTGACTGCTCTGCTTCTGCTAAAACTTCCTTGGCCTTAAAGTGGATATTCCAAGGTACAGTGACAATGATCATCAGCCACCAAAAACTCGCCCCGCCAATAACCCAGTCGAGAAAGCTGCCGGCGGGTACATGCACCCATTGCAGTATACCAAATGCCAGCAGCAGCAAAATCACGAGTCCAGTCGTGAAGCCGGCGAAATTGAAATACATCCCCTTCACCTCTGCTTGAATGCGTTATCTCTATTCTGAATGTTTTTTGCACCGGCCAGAACGCCCCTTTGTGACAGTTTCCCAAGTTTCACAGTCTGGCAGTCGCGAACTTTCAGAAACCCGGTTTATGGCTCTCACTTATGTTTATTCAGCAGGCGATTTACCTGAGGTTATCGATGAGCATTTAGCTGAATTACCGGGTGGGTAAGATTGGAAACAAGGCGAGCAGTAGCGTCAGGGCAATTGCTGGCATGAAGGCGTTGCACAATTGCGGCGATGTTCCCCACCCCCCAACCCCCTGCCCCATATCCCCAGAGGGGGCCCCACCATCCCCCCCAGCGGGGAGGGGGAGTAAAAGAGCGGTATGAAAGGGTGCCGGTGCGGCTGAAGGCGCTTGCCGACGAGATAAACTTATATATATAAAACTGGTGCGATCCGAGATTATAGTTTAACCGGCAATCTGGGCGGGGAATCTCTCGCTACCCCCTCATTTTTCCACCGGCTGCCCCCATGCCGGTGGCCCTGGCCCAATGGCCACCTGACAGGGCCCTGACCTAATCTTCTATAACTTCCAACAAGTCCTCCACGAGGAAGTCAAACGTCCGCGCCAACTTTAGCAGGGCAGCCAAGTCAATCATTGTCATTCCAGGAGAGACGGCATAAGTTTTAACCGTGCTGTAGGGGACTCCTGAGCGGTCAGCAACTTCCTTTAGCGTTGAGTCCTCTCTAGCGGCCAACTCCTTGCTCCGCAATCTGACCAATTCCCCTCTAGACATGCAGCCTATCTTTCTACTATACTAAGTAAAATAGTAAAGGCAGTCGCCCTCCGGCATTAGCAAACTGAAGGGCGACCGCTGATAAAAATTTCCCACTCTCGTGGGAAACTAACCCCCTATGGAGTACATAACCTCTGGAGGTCATCTGTAATGGTAGCACTGATCAAGTACGAAGCAACAAATCCCCATCCAATGGCCCGCTTGGCCACGGTGGAGGCGCTGGCGCTGCTCCTGAGCGTCACAGTGGAGCAAATAGAGGAAATCCGGTAGTGGGCCAACACTATTCTCGTCATGGGCGAGAAGTTCAGCCGGTTTGTCAGTTATGCCGACTTGCCGCCGATTTTGGGAGTCGCTCCGCCCGACAGCGCGGATTATCACCGGTGGCGCAAGCGCTGGCAGT
>JALOOK010000070.1 GCA_025454445.1 Oscillatoria sp. Prado101
TTACAGGTTCATCCACTGTTGCCATCGGGGGACAGGAAAATTATATACTCTGTATTTATATGGCGTTTCTCAGCTTTTGTGTGCTGCGGAGAAACTCGTTAGGGGCGGTCTCCGTCGGTGACACCGCCCCTGGGAAATCGGGTTTATGGGCCACATAGTACATCAAACTGAGAACCGCTATATAACAAAGCGGGCTTCTTCTCCTTGGGCGGCGATCCAGCTGCGAGCGTCGTAGTAGAGGTCTTCGAGGGAAATGCTGTACAGCGCTTCCTTAAGCTTTTGGTGCAGCCGGTTCCAGAGGGTAAAGGTCACCCAGTCCCCAGCTTGCTCGCTGTCGGGAGCGTACCCGGAGAGGGGTTCAATGGTTTCCCCCACAGCTTCCAGTATTTGTCCGAGGGAAATTTGTGCCGGTGGTTTTGCCAGCTGGTAACCGCCAGAAGCGCCGCGAACCGACTGGACTAACCCGGCTCGGCGCATTTCAATCAGCAGTTTTTCCAGGTAGGGTGCCGGTAAGTCTTGGCGCTGCGCTATGGCTCGAACTGGCGCAGGGCCATATTCTGGCTGCATGCTTAAATCGAGCAGCGCCTTGACGCTATAGTGTCCGCGAGTGGTTAGCTTCATGCCGGCAGTCAACCTAGGAATTCTTACCTCACCAGTTACAGCATACTTGAGTTTATCCGAGGCGGAGGGCACACAGCTTCAAGTGCGCCTCCTCCGCCTCTGGTCAGCCAATCGATTTTTTTGGCTACCCAATGGCTTTGGAGGCGCGACAGGTGTGAGGGTTGTCTCGCCAAGGGGGGTGAGAGCGGGAATCACAGCCTCTGGTGGAGTGCCGGCTTAACTTTGTATTTGCCTCTTCTGCCATCCCTTACATCTGATATAATCAGCTGTCGGCCTCAAGCAGTTGCCACCAAGGGCGATCGATTCAATCGGCTCAATCGGCCTGAAGGCTATTGCCCCCAGCAGCTGACCGGCAGCACAGCCGTTCGGAATTTGGCAGCGATTCGACATCAGTGCCAGCCTGCATAAATGAGCTCGTTAGCCTCTTGAAGATCGCCGCTTGAACAGACTGCCACCGGCAGTCCGGATCTGACTCGCCCGCCCGGGGCTTCCATGCCTCGCCCAACAGCTAGGGCGCGGCCCACATGGCAGCTCAACCGCGAGCGGGGCAGCCGGTGAACCGATTAACCCAATCGGCGTAATATACTTTCACAAGCTGACATAAAACTATAGTTTCTTTTTCTACCAAAGGTCAGCTAAGATAGAATACTGTACACCACTTGTTGAGAAGTAAGAGACAAGATGAATAAGGACAAGAAGGCCGAGCCACTAACCGGCGAGGATCTCCTGCAGCGAGTTAGAGAGCTGGGGAACCTCAGCAAAGAAGAAAAAGCCAAAGCCTGCGGCTACTCTACGATCACCAAAAATGGCATAGAGCGCGTCAACATGATGCAGTTCCTCAACGCCCTGATCGATGCCGAGGGGATCGAACTCGATGGCAAGGGAGGCGGACAAGGCCGTGGGGGACGCACTGCCAGCTATCGGATAAGCGTCCAGTCCAACGGCAACCTCCTGATTGGCGCAGCTTACACCAAACAGATGGAACTCAAGCCCGGAGATGAATTTGAAATCACCTTGGGACGCAAACACATTCATCTCAAACAAGTTGAACGCAGTCGCGCAGAAGATGCGGATGCTGCCTAGAAACACGCCCGGCGGGGACATCTGCCCCCGCCGCACCAGAAGCAGGCTCGGGGCAAGGCTAAATAAATGACCCGAGCAGTGATGGCAGCGGTGGCTGACCAACCGTTGCCCACTTTCAAGAGCCACTGCGGTTTTCGTTCTGTAATTGATAAGGCGGTCGGGTGAGCGCTTCCTTTCGCCGAGTGCGCTTTGCTCACGGAATACACCGGCTGCTACCCAAAGCAATTGCTGGCAAAATCTAAAGGCCAAAGCGCTGGCAGCCGGTGCCGGTGCGACTTGAGTTCCGGGGCTGATTCTTCCCGGATGTCCGCCAAAGACGGAAACCTCTGCGCAGCTTTACAGCAGTTTTCAATTGAATCGAGCAGCTTTTTTAGCGGCCATTTTTTGCCCATCCTAAGTAGCGCCTGGGTCTTAAGGCACCCTGCTGTGACGCCGGCGATCCGAGGGCGCAACAAAAAAACAGGAGTTGCGCAAAAACCAGGTTTCTCAACCAGCAGTCAAGACTTTCAGCCCCGCCAGCCAGAAACTCGGTTTCGTCTCACAGTTGTGGGCAAGTCCCGAAAAATAAGCAAAAGAGCACCGCCCGATCTCCAGATCGGGCGGTAAGTGGATTTTTATGGGGGCGGAGGGACTTGAACCCTCACGACCTTTTAGGGTCAACGGATTTTCACTCTCCCGCAGCTTTCGCTACTGGCGGTGGACAATTGCCCGCCGCTTTTGAGAATTGGACTCTCCCTTTACCCTCGGCTTGACGTTAGGGTAGCTCCCGTCGAGTCTCTGCACCTTCCGACTTTCCGCGCGGCTCTGCTTGCCGCAGTCAGCGCGTTTTGAGTTTAACTCACTCACGGCTCCCTACGGGGAACCGGGCCATGAGTTCGGCTTGGCTCAGGATTGCCTTATCTGTGGCCAGATTTAGGTTTCCCTGAATTTGAGAGCGTTCACTTGCAGGATTTCTCCTCCAAGGCTCAGTTGTCTAAGTCCGTAGCGTCTACCATTCCGCCACGCCCCCCCTGGTGGGTTAACTGAGGCACTCGCACTGTCCGCGCGATTCCCTCACTTTTCTTATTTCACCACAAACAGAATATTTGTGCAAGTGGTTGAGCAGCAAAGTCCTCGACCGGCGCACCCAGCTCCGGAGATCCGGTCGGCACCGCAGGCGTTCAACCCGCTCCCCGCTCCCCGGTGGGGCGGTACAATAAAAAAGTTCAGGACACCGGCACCGTCCCAGACGCCCCTCTGTTGCGGCGCTTGCTGTACCGGCACCCTGGGGACACAGTTTCTAGGGCAGCCAAAGCGGGCCTGCGCCCACTCTTGGGGCGGTGCCGGTGCCCTGACTGGCGGATCTAGTTGTTTCAGCTGTGGGTTCTCAAGGTATGGATGTTGCGCTACTGCTGTATCTGATTTTGGGTGGAGCTTACCTGGTGGTGGTTCCCTTCGCTTTGTTTATTTACCTGCAAAAACGCTGGTATGTGGTTAGCTCCTTCGAGCGGGCCTTCATGTACTTCCTAGTGTTCTTTTTCTTCCCCGGTTTGCTGCTGCTCAGCCCCTTTTTGAATTTGCGCCCCCAGCGCCGCCAGCTGACCTAATTGTGAATTGTGAATTGTGAAGTGTGGGTTTTGAATTATAATTCAGACTTCACAATTCACCGTTCACTGCCAACGCCCCAACCAGATGCGACGCATTGACATCATCGGAATTGGCCTGGGCATCTTTGCTGCAGGCGGCTTGGCGTACCTGGCTTTGCAGGCTGCCGGTCTGGACAGCGCAAATGCCGGCATATGGAGCCAAGTGTTTTTAGTCGGCGGGTTAATCGGCTGGCTGCTGACCTATTTATTCCGCGCCGTGACTCAGAACATGACCTACAACCAGCAGCTAAAAGATTACGAGTCAGCGGTTTTGCAAAAGCGCCTAGAAGAACTTACGCCAGAACAGCTCGCACAGCTGCAAGCCGAAATTGAGCGGGAAAACGAACTTTCGGCGTCTCCTGACGCCAAAAAGCAGTAAGTGTTCAGAGAAACCGGGTTTCTTGGTGCGGGCCGGTTTAAAATCTGAACACAGTTTCAAGAGAAACCCGGTTTCTGGCCGCCGGCGATCGTCAGAGAAACCGGGGTACCTGGTGCGGGCCGGTTTAAAATCTGAACACAGTTTCAAGAGAAACCCGGTTTCTGGCCTTTGAAAAATTAGAAAATTTAACAGTTATTGGCATGATTTCGGTTTCCCATTGCTTTGAATCCCTGCGTGCTAAAAACCAGTGCGCCCTGATCCCGTTTATCACCGCCGGCGATCCGGACTTGCAGACAACCGCTCTTGCCTTGCGGCTGCTGTCCAGCAGCGGTGCTGACCTAATTGAGCTGGGAGTTCCCTACTCCGACCCCCTGGCGGACGGGCCGGTGATTCAAGCGGCAGCGGCACGCGCTCTCGCCAAGGGAACCCGCTGGGAGGAGGTGCTGGAAATGCTTGCCGGCACGGTGCCGGCACTGCGAGCCCCGATTGTTCTGTTCACCTACTACAACCCAATTTTGAACTGGGGGACTGAGAAATTCTTGCAGCAAGTTGCCGGTGTCGGTGTCCGGGGGCTAGTCGTCCCCGACTTGCCCCTCGAAGAAGCGGATGCCCTGCTGCAACAGGCGGAAAGCTACGGAATTGAGGTGACTTTGCTGGTGGCTCCCACCAGTCCCAAAGAACGCATTGAAGCCATCGCCCGCCAGTCGGGGGGATTTATTTACTTGGTGAGCGTCACCGGCGTCACCGGTATGCGCTCCCAAGTGCAATCGCGAGTCCAGGATTTACTCGCCCAGATGCGCCAGATCACCGATAAACCGATTGGCGTCGGTTTTGGCATCTCCGATCCCCAACAAGCCCGTCAGGTAAAAGACTGGGGGGCTGACGCTGTAATTGTCGGCAGCGCCTTCGTAAAACGTCTAGCAGAGGGCCAGCCGGCACAAGGACTGGAGGCCATCGGCCAGTTCTGCCACAGCCTGAAAACAGCTCTCACCACTCCCTAAATCACAACCGCCTGCCTGGGGGAGGCCAAAAGCAGATTTCTCACCGCCTCCCCTTGCTCCCAGTCGCCAATCCCCCCGGGCGGCAAATCCCTCCGCCGCCACACGAGCGCCCCTTCTGGCTGGCCGCCCCGCCGGTAAATGTTACCAATTCTTAACAAAGCCGAAATTTTTACTTTATAAATTCCAAACTAAAATCTCCTCCTGCCTCCTGCTGGCTTACAGATCGCCGGCCCGACCGGATGCGGGTTATTTTGCATTAAAATTTTCAAATATCCCAAATCTGAAGGACAGGGATAAGGGTGAAACCCATGAAATTAGAGGGCTTTAACCCGTGCCGTATCTGTAAGCGACGGTTTTAAAAGCAAATTAGATGTGTTAGCGCCTGGCGGCGGCGGCGGGCCAGCGGTCGGGAAAGCAGCCTGACAACCATGAGGGCCGAAATCGCTGAAATGCTTGCCATAGAAAGCATCCATGTCTGGGGTGCCGCCTGGGGGTTCCCCAGAGGAGCATTTGCTCAGTCACAGAAGCGCCGGTCAGCGCTGGGGCTGGCAGCCAGAACATTCATGGTGTGGGGCCTGACCGGGCTGACTTTGGAAATAATTAAGAATCTGCTTATAATTTTGACAGGAATCTTAGTATTCCTGAAAAGGTTCTCAACGAACCTTAAAAAAACACTGCAGTCAAACTTTTTAATGATGCCCCGCATACTTGTCATCGACGACGATCCCGCCATCTCCGAACTTGTAGCCGTCAACCTGGAAATGGCTGGCTATGAAGTCAGCCAAGCCGAAGATGGCATTAAAGGACAGGCACTGGCGCTGCAACTGATACCCGACCTGATCATGCTCGACCTGATGCTGCCCCGAGTGGACGGATTCACCGTCTGCCAGCGCCTGCGGCGAGATGAGCGCACCGCCGACATTCCCGTCCTCATGCTCACCGCCTTGGGCCAAACCCAGGATAAGGTAGAAGGCTTCAACGCCGGTGCGGACGATTACATGACCAAGCCGTTTGAAGTCGAAGAAATGCTGGCGCGGGTGCGAGCTCTGCTGCGACGCACCGACCGCATTCCGCAAGCCGCCAAGCACGCTGAAATTCTCAACTATGGCCCCTTGACCCTCGTCCCGGAACGCTTTGAGGCGATCTGGTTCGAGCAGACTGTCAAGTTGACTCATCTGGAGTTTGAACTGCTGCACTGTCTGCTGCAGCGTCACGGGCAAACCGTTTCGCCCAGCGAAATTCTCAAGGAAGTCTGGGGTTACGATCCAGACGATGACATAGAAACCATCCGGGTGCATGTTAGACACTTGAGAACCAAGCTGGAGCCTGACCCCCGCCACCCTCGCTATATTAAGACGGTGTACGGTGCCGGCTATTGCTTGGAGTTACCCGGCAATCCGCCTGGAAGCGAGAGCGCCGCGGCTGCCGGTGCGGCGGGCTCTGCGGCCAATTTTGCCAAGGAATCTTGACCAGTCGAGAATGGGCACAGGGCACAGGGCATGGGGCACAAGGCATAGGGCAGAGGAAATGCCTTATGCAGCAAGCCATGCAAATGAGAAATCCGTCTTCTGGCGAAAAAACGGGTTTCTGAATTTTTACACCGGCCCGCGCCCGCCGCGACCGCAACTTGCGCACCGCCCTATTTTCGCAGTCCTGTTGGTTTGAATACAGATAGCGGTCGAACCCCAGCTAAAGCGCGTCTCGACCGGCGCATATTGCCCACGAAATATTCAAAGGAGGGCTTCAAAACAGACGCAGGCAAAAATCCGCACCAGCCACGGGTGCGGCAGGCTGCCGGCTATATGATTTTTTTTAGCAAAATTAAATCTGAATTGCTCGACAGAATCCCAATTTTGGATTTTGTATTTTTGATTTTTGATTTGGGATTAAAAACTCGCTTTGCAGCTATGTTAACTACTGTTTGAGAGCTGATTGATAGCTGTTCTAAATGATTTGTGAAATTCTCTCTCTTTTCTGTCCTTGGCGCACGGGCGCGTCTACCCAACGGGCAAGCCGAGCCGCGCGTCTATGGCGGTTTATAAAAAAAATAATATTCACCAATCAATTAATAAGTGGGGCAGGGTGCCGTACTGAGTACGCACCCTGCTGCGATAAGCGAGTCAGCCGCTAGGGAGCGAGGGCGTTACCCCGCAGCAAGCTGCCAATGGTTTTCGCCGTAATCTTCATCTGAATGAAAGGATTTGCCGGCACCACCGTCTTGTAGAGATAGCTGTCAAAAGTCAGCTTCTGAACATCGCGGTCAGAGCACATTTCCACGAAAGCTTCGCGGGTGGCGTCAGAACGATAAAACACGGTTTGCAGAATGTCCAGCACCTTGTAGGTAAGACCGTATTTCTTATCCCAGCGCTTCAGGTACACCTTTAGTTCATCCTCAGTGGGAATGCGAGATCCGCCGCTGGAAAACTCGACAATGGTTTCCGCGCACATGCGACCGGACTTAGCGGCAAAGTAAATGCCTTCGCCAGAGGATTTAGTCACATAGCCGGCGGCGTCTCCCACCAGGGCGACGCGCCCCACCACGCGACGGGGGCGGGGGTGTTCCGGAATTGGGTGAGCTTCCACCTTGATAATCTTACCGCCTTCCAGCTTGCGGGCGGCGCGGGCGCGAATGCCGGCTTGCAGGTCTTTGATTTTGGCCTTGTTCACCTTCATCGTGCCGGTGCCCACAGCCACATGGTCGTATTTGGGGAAAACCCAGGCGTAGAAGTCGGGGGAGACATCATTGCCGACGTACATTTCCGCGAGTTCTTCGTAGAAGACCATTTTGTCTTCCGGGAGGCGAATGCGCTCTTGGAAGGCAATGGCGTAGTTGTAGTCGCCGGCATCGATTTCCTTAGCGATGCGGGAGTTGGCACCATCTGCGCCAATCACCATATCCACTTTCAGGGTTTTCACAGTCCCTGTCAAGCTGCCGTTGGAGTGGTCGGCGTAGTGGATAGTGTAAGGTTGGGAGGTGGAAGCAGGCAGATCCAGTTTGTGGACAGTGCCGTTAATCACAGTCGCCCCCAGCTTGGCTGCCCGATCGCGCAGGAAGCCATCGAGCACTTCCCGCCGGCACATGCCGATATACTCTTCTGGGTTATCCAGCTTGATATCGACCTCAATGTTCGACGGTGAGATCATCTTCATCTGTCTCACCCGCCGGTCAATGATATGGGGCGGTAAGTCAAACTCGCTCACCATACACAGGGGAATCGCCCCGCCACAGGGCTTGGCATTGTCTAGCTTGCGCTCGAACAGAAAAGTTTCAATACCGGCTTTTGCCAGAGTCTCAGCGGCAGACGACCCAGCAGGGCCAGACCCAACAACAGCAACCCTCAGTGCCAAAGCTTTTCTTCCTATATTTTGGTGTACAGCCTCTGATCGTATCACGGACGCGCGGGATCGCTCACCCACACTGCCTCCAAATCGGGTGAAGTTGCAACATAGCTTAACAAACACCGGCCAACTACCTCAAGTTTTCTTGCAAATTGTGTATTTTGCCGTTCCGCCAGTTGCAAAGGCACCCATCTGTGGTATAAAACTACAGTAACTCCATAGACGAACCGGGGATTAGGGCGCGGCGTGCCGGTGGGCGCAGCCGCTTTCTTTGTGCAGTGCCTGCCGCCATCTGGGGCGTCAAAACCGGCCCCTGGATGGAGTGCCGAGAAACCGGGTTGCTGGTGCGGGACGGGCATTGGCCAGTCCGAAAGGCGCTCGTGTCAAGAGTCCCTAGATCGAGCAGATGTTCGGCGCTGTGGGCAAAATTCAACCCCTAGTCCCCTGGCGCAAGGGTTTCCCAGAGAAGCTCTGTTTGTTAACCCCTAGAACTTACGCACAACCCTGAAAGAAACTGGGTTTCTGGTCTGATGCCCCGGGCTGAAAGTCAAGAAGTCTGGTTGAGAAACCAGGTTTCTGCGTAAGTCCGCGCACCCCTTAACTGATAACTGCTATTGTCCAGAGGTTTCTTGCAGTGGGCATTGTTGTTGAGAACGTATCTAAACAGTTTGGCAGCTTTCAAGCTGTGGACTCTGTTAGCTTAGAAATCAAAGCCGGCTCCCTAGTCGCTCTGTTAGGGCCTTCCGGTTCAGGGAAATCTACCTTGCTGCGGCTGATTGCCGGTCTGGAGATCCCAGACAGCGGCAAAATCTGGCTGACCGGCGCTGACGCCACTTACCAGAGCGTGCAAGATCGCAATATCGGATTTGTCTTTCAGCACTACGCCTTATTCAAGCATCTCACAGTCCGCCAGAATATCGCCTTCGGGCTGGAGATTCGCAAAGTGCCGCTGGCCAAAGTCAAAGGGCGGGTGGAAACACTGCTGGAATTAGTGCAGCTAAAAGGGCTGGGAGATCGCTACCCCTCCCAGCTGTCAGGCGGGCAGCGGCAGCGGGTCGCCCTGGCCAGAGCGCTGGCGGTGGAGCCGTCAGTATTGCTGCTCGACGAGCCTTTCGGAGCTCTAGACGCCAAAGTGCGCAAAGACTTGCGAGCTTGGTTGCGACGCCTGCACGACGAGGTGCACGTCACCACAGTTTTTGTCACCCACGATCAAGAAGAGGCGATGGAAGTCTCCGACCAAATTGTGGTGATGAACAAAGGGCGGGTCGAGCAAGTGGGGACGCCGGCACAAATTTACGACCGCCCCGCCAGCGCCTTCGTGATGAGTTTCATCGGGCCGGTTAACGTGCTGCCGAGCACTTCGCGGATTTTCCAGGACAGTGGGGTTGATTCAACTCACCCGCAAATTTTCCTCCGCCCCCAAGACGTGATCGTGCAAACCAAACCGAACGGCACCACCGCACCGGCCCGAGTCAGCCGGCTGATCCATCTCGGCTGGGAAATTCAGGCCGAGCTGACCTTGGATGACGGTCAAGTCGTAACCGCTCACCTCACCCGCGAGCGATTTGACGAGCTGCAGCTGGAGCCGCAACAGCGGGTTTATGTCAAGCCCAAAGATGCCAAATCTTTTCCGCTATCATACTCGATTTAAACGTAAATCAGCCCGGATGCGCCGCCTCAGACATTTGCATTAAAAGGGTTGTGGCAGATAGCTGCGCTGCCTTCGTGCAGAATAGTATCTGTTCAACCCTTTCCGCCGGCCCCTGTGCGAGGTGCTAGGCGAGGTGCCGGCTCTAAACCGCTGGAAACAGGGGAAAAATCCGCCACAATTTTCTCTAATTTTCTCGTGTCCGCCATCTAAATGTGGTATAATGTAAGTTTTGTAAAAAAAGCGTTGAAGCCGCCACCGACACCGTAGAACAAGCTGCTGAGGCCCAAAGGATGGCCCTCAACGTCTGGCTCGACCCAACGGTGGGCCCGATTGCCGGCGATGCCGACCGCTGGCAGCAGGTTGTCTGGAACTTGCTTTCCAGCGCTATCAAGTTCCTCGTCTCCCGAAGGGGGGTGGCGGATGGCGAAAGCTGATACCTAACAGCAGATAGCTGATAGATTCTTTAATGTCGCACTGTTTAGAATTCTGGATCGGAGGCATTGGGTTTAGGCAAATGTTGCACAAGTATGCCGCAAGGTTAAGCAGCCGCCGGTGGCGGTGGATGGGAAAATTCCTCAGTTTGTTCAGTTTGTGCTGTTTTTTGGCCGTTAGCTGCGGTCAGCGACAGGCTGCTCCACCGGCAGCCACCGGCGGCGAACCCGGTCGCGTTATTATTGGGATGACCTCAAAGCTGCGGACGCTAGACCCGGCTGACGCTTACGAGGTCGCTTCGGGCACCCTGCTGTACAATCTGGGCGATCGCTTGTACACTTACAAGTCGGGAAGTACCGAGATCGAACCCCAGCTGGCGACAGCGCTGCCCAAAATCAGTGAGGATGGTTTGACTTACACTATCCCCCTGCGTCAGGGTGTGACTTTCCACGACGGAACTCCGTTCAACGCCAAAGCGATGGAGTTTTCGATGAAGCGGTTTGCGGAAAACGGCGGCAACCCCTCATCGCTGCTGGGAAATGTGGCATCTGTGGAGGCGACCGGCGAGTACGATCTAACTGTGAAGCTGAAAAAGCCGTTTGCTGCTTTTACGTCAGTCTTGACATTTCCGGGGATTTGTGCTGTGTCGCCCAAAGCTTATGAAATTGGCAAGGGGAAATTCAAGCCGGACACTTTTGTGGGCACCGGCCCGTACAAACTCGCTAAGTATGGGACTGATTCTCTAAAATTAGATGTTTTTGAGGGGTACTGGGGAACGAAGCCGGCGAACAAAGGGATTGACATTCAAATTCTGACAAGTTCATCTAATTTGTATAGTTCATTCAAAACTGGCGCGGTGGATATCGCCTACCAGACTCTCGATTTGGATCAGGTGGGCGATTTGCAAAAGCAAGCGGTTTCTGCGGGATGGCAAGTGTTTTCGGAACGCAGTAACGGGATTTCCTATTTGACGATTAATATGAAGGACAAGCCGCTGGACAATCTGGCAGTGCGGCAGGCGATCGCAGCGATGGTAGACCGGCCCTTGCTGCAAGAGCGGGTGTTCCGAGGGCAGATAGAGCCGCTTTACAGTCTGCTGCCGGCAACACTGACTGATGTGTACAAGCCGGTGTTTAAGGATCAGTATGGGGATGGCAATGCGGCTAAAGCCCAAGAAGCGCTGGCGCAAGCCGGTTATTCTAAAGAGAAGCCGGTGAAACTGGAGCTTTGGTATCGCTCCAACCTGACAAGTAACAGTCAAGTAGCGCAAACACTGAAAGCAACAGTCCAGCAGAAATTGGGCGGGGCGATGGAACTGGAGCTGCAAGGTGTGGAGGCGGCGACTGCCTACGACAATCTGGAGAAAGGCATTTATCAGATGTTTATCCTGGATTGGAGTCCGGACTTTTTGGATGCGGATAACTACATTCAGCCGTTTATGGATTGCGAGAAGGGTTCTGCAGCCACCGGCTGTGAGGAAGGGGAAACTAAGCTGCAAGGGTCTTTTTACTATAACGAGCGCGTCAACGAGCTGATTGACAAGCAGCGACAGGAGCGAAATCCTGATGTTCGCAAGCAAATTTTT
>JALOOK010000495.1 GCA_025454445.1 Oscillatoria sp. Prado101
TGGGCTTCAGCCCAAAAGTTCGTAGTTGGGCTTCAGCCCAAAAGTTCGTAGTTGGGCTTCAGCCCAAAAGTTCGTAGTTGGGCTTCAGCCCAAAAGTTCTCTCGCCTGCGAACGTTTGCAGAGGATTGGGCTCGACCTGACATGGAGGCTTATGATGCCTTGTATAGCGGTTTCAGCCGGATGAAGTGCCCATAAGAACCCCGGTTTCTTTAAGAAACCGGGGTTCTCAGTACCTCACTAATATGAAAAATGCTAGAATCGCTGAAGGAGCTGGTTCTGTTTCCCAATTCAGACCGACGTGCCGCGAAATTTAAGAGGCGAGCGCTTTTTTGCCAAGCCGGTGCCGGCGGGCAATTTTGACTGTCGGCATTCTGACTGGCTGGCAGCGAAAGCGGTTGCCCGAACAATCCTAAAAAAATATTAAACCTTAAACAAAGCGGTTAACTTTCTGGCAGTCCTGATTTACGCAAAAATGGGATGCGCCCCTACCCCATCGCTCCCACCGGCAATTCAACAATAAACTCAGCACCCTCACCCGGTTGGCTGACGCAGCAAATCCGCCCCCCGTGACCTTTAACAATCACCTGATAGCAAATAGACAGTCCCAAACCGGTGCCTTCCCCCACCGGCTTGGTGGTGAAAAACGGGTCAAAAATCCGCTCCTGAATCTCCGGCGTCACCCCAGCACCGCTATCGCGAATAGAAATACTTACCCAGTCGCTTTCAATTGCCAGCGTGCGAACTGTCACCTCCCCAGAGTTGCCGGTTGCCTTGCCGGTTGCCTCAACCGCATCCAGAGCGTTATTCAGCAAGTTGAAAAACACCTGATTCATGTGGCCGGCGCAACAGAACACCGGCGGCAGGTTGCCGTATTCTTTGCGAATCTTAATCCCCGATTTCAGCCGGTGCTGGAGCATGGCGAGGCTGCTCTCTATCCCCTCGTGCAGGTCTACCGCTTTGAATTCCGCTTCATCCAGCCGGGAGAAATTACGCAGCAACCGCACAATTTCTCGAATCCGACCGCTCCCTTCCTCCATTGATTCCAGCATTTTGGGAAAATCAGCCCGAATGTAATCCAGATCCACTTGATCATTAAACCGAGCCAGCGCTGCTGCAGCTTCGGGGCAAGCTTCAGCAATACAGTCAATCCCTTCACTCAAAGTTTCTGCATACTCCCGCGCGTGGGGCAGATTGGCGTGAATAAAATTGTTAGCGTTGTTGATTTCGTGAGCGATGCCGGCCACCATTTGACCCAAACTGGACATCTTCTCGCTCTGAATCAGTTGCAGCTGAGTCGAGCGCAATTCTTCTAAAGTTGCTTGCAAACGTTCCGCTTGATCTTGGTATTTGGCAGCGCTATCTTGCACTTGCGCGTAGAGTTCAGCTTGCCCGATGGCAATCGCTATCTGATCTGCCAGATCGCGCAGCAAATCTATTTCGCAAGATTGCCACTGGCGGGTGCTGCGGCACTCATGGGCAATCAGCAGCCCCCATAACTTCTCGCCAATCACCACCGGCACAATCAAGTTAGCCTTCACCTGCAACCGCTGCAAAAACTTGACATGGCAAGGATCTAAACCGGCGCTGTGAATGTCATTAATCGCTTTCACACGCCCTTCCTGATACAGATGGGCGTACTCCCCAGAAAAGCAGTCATCCGCACCCATATCTCCCAAAACAGACAGCCAAGGGCTGATCACATCTTCAACCACCACAGTTCCCTGCCAGTCTTCCTTAAACTGGTAGATCGCCACCCGATCAGTATCCAGCAGCTCTCGCACCCGCCGCACCGCTGTTTGGAGAATTGTCTTTAAATCCAGGGTGCTGCGAATTTGTTGGATAACCAAGCGCAACAGCGACTCTCGCTCCGCTTGTCTGCGACTTTCCGTGTAAAGCTGCGCTTGGTTAATCGCGATTGCCAGCTGACCGGCAACACCTTCTAGGAGTTGCCGCTCCCAGTCTGTCCACTCCCGCTCACTGTCGCACTGGTGCAGCCCAATTATCCCATTGACTCGCCCCTGGTAGCGAGTGGCGACAGCCAGCATCGACCGAATGCCCAAAGCTTGGGCCAGTTCTTTTGTCCGCTCGCCCAGCCCCGGAAATTCCAGAAACCGAGTCACCGCCAGCGGCGCAGACTGAGCGATCAGCACTTGCAGGTGAGCGTTGTCAGCCACCGGCACTTTTACGTCGAGTTGCACCGGATAGTCGCCCTGGTTGTACTCCCCCTTGGTGGTGAGGGTTTCTGTGTCCGAGGACTCCTTTACCAGAATGCTAACGCGACTGCAGTTGAGAGCCATCCCCAGCAACCGGCAAGCTGAGTTGAGGACTTCTTCGAGATCCAGCGTGCTGCGGATCTGATTGTTGATCTCGTGGAGCAAGCGTGACAGTTGCACTTGCTGTTGCAGTTGCGCCAGCGGATTTTGTGCCTCGTCTGTTTCCGGAGCTGGCCCGATACCGGCCATCGCTGAATTTGACCTCGGCCAGGGACAGGAAGGTGCGTACACTTCAGGAGACATAAGACTTTGCATGAGGAGAGCGGCGAATTGAACCCTATTAGCAGCAGCTTGCTACTGTTGGTCGTATCTTAACAAAAACTTTAATATTTAGCTTGCCAAACAGTCCGGACTCAAAATCCTACAGTAGTCAAAAAACCGGGTTTTTCAGGCGGTTAAAAGGAGTAAGCTCCGTTTTCCGCAACCAGACACCAGCTTTCTCCCCCTTTCTCATAATTTTGATTTCGGGCGCTTAGTTTTCCCCGTCCGGCTGAATTTGTTAATTTCCAGCACAGTCAGATACTTTCTCTGCCAAAAATTAGGTTAAAGACTTTACAATAGCCGATTTTCGCCACCGAATCCATTTTTATTGAGAAATTTGCCTTCCTCCTGCTCTGACGTCGGTTTGATTCACGCCAATCAGAAACTTTCAGCCCTCTCCGCCGGCGGTCGCGGTACTCCCTAACCACAAACGATTTTACTGGATATAATATCAACGACTGTCCCCAATCTAAAATGTAAAATCTAAACTCTAAAACGACATGCCACCAACAGACTTCAGCTGGCTAGCCCTGAGCGTGGGGAACACTAGACTGCACTGGGCTTGGTTCACCGGCAGCACCCTGGAGGCGTCTTGGGAGACGCCCCACCTGCCCTCCAGGGCGGCGCAAAAGCTGATCGGGGCCCAGTTCGATGCCCAAGTCTGGTCTGAGGTGGGAGAGGTGCCGGTGTTGCCGGCCAATGCGAGGGGCAGACTGCCAACCGCACTGTGGATTGCCTCGGTGGTTCCAGAACAGCTGCAGCTTTGGCTTTCTTGGGCGGGCGCACGGGCCATCACTCTGGAGCGAGTGCCGCTGCGGGGCGTGTATCCCACCCTGGGAATTGACCGCGCCTTGGCGGTTTGGGGTGCGGGCACCCAGTTGGGGTGGCCGGTGCTAGTCATCGATGCCGGCACCGCCTTAACTTTCACCGGCGCAAATGGCAATTTGCAGCTAGTCGGGGGCGCAATTATGCCCGGATTGCGGTTGCAGCTGATGTCTCTAGCGCAAAAAACAGCAGCCCTGCCGGCAGTTGAGCTCGCAGGTTCGCTGCCGCCGCGCTGGGCAGCTGATACGCCGAACGCCATTGCCAGTGGGGTGATTTACACTACCCTAGCTGGAGTCCGGGACTTTATAGAAAATTGGTGGCAGGAATTTCCAGACAGTGCGGTTGCCCTCACCGGCGGCGACAGGGCGGCGCTGCACATCTACCTGCAAACCCTTTGTCCCGAAACAGCCGCCAAAGTCACTGCCGATTCGCATCTCATCTTTTGGGGCATGCGCTCAATTGTTCTTGGGGGTTAGTTGTTAGGGGTGAGGGG
>JALOOK010000071.1 GCA_025454445.1 Oscillatoria sp. Prado101
AGGACCAGTGAAAACGTCATGCTGCGCCTCCTGTGGAGTCTGTCGGGATTGAACGCCTCGTTGTGCGTTCACCCGGCCCGGGTGTCAAGCAGGCTTTCCCGCAACTTGGCCTTGCGCTTAATCATCCGGATGTGCTCGAAAACCTCTTGGAACATCTCCCGTCCCAGGTTAGTTTCGATGTCCTCCCACTTGACGCTGTAGGCTTCCTGTTGCTTGATTTCAGGGATTTTTCCGATGATCTCTGCTTTCAAGATGTCGGTGTGGGAGAGATCCAGTCCCCGGTCGTTGAGCACAGAAAAGATCCGGTACGCGGAGTCAAAGTCAGGCGTGGACACCACGACCAGAAAACAGCGCGTAATGATAAACTGGGCGAGGCGCAGTCGCTGAGCGTCGCTAAAGTCTTGCAAGCGCCGCAAGAACAGCTGGGCGTTGTCTTTGATGTTTTGCCGGCTGTCTGAAAGCTTGGCATCCTTTAATTCTTCCAGCTTGTTAATCCCGCCCTCATCCTGTATGTATTCCTTGAAAAACTCCGCATCGCGCTCGCGCAAACTCAGACGGTAGCGGTTAGGAATGCCAGAAATCTTGCTGCCTTTTTGGTAGAGATAGGTCGTCAAATCATTGAAGTGCTCCGCCGGCACTGACGCCCGCAAAGCCGCCAGCAATATGGTCAGGGTGGTCAGTCGCTGCTGTCCGTCCACGACTTGCGCTTCTGGCGTATCTCCCTTAATCAGCACGATACTTCCCAGGAAGTAGGGATTGACTTCCTCAATAGGAGCGATGTCATCTTCCACAGATATGATAAAATCTTCTAGCATTTCCCCCGCCTGCTCTACAGTCCAGGCATAGGGGCGCTGGTAGAGGGGAATCGTGAAGGCAAAGTCATCGCTGAAGACTTTCCCTATCGGGTACTCCTTACCCTCGATTTTCACATTGCTCATGCTAAGCTCCTCCGTTAAGCGCAGTTGGCGATAAATTCCCGAAACTGGATTCTCCTTTGGACTGAGGCACAGGGTTAAAATCGGGAAAGCCGCCTAAATATTCTAATCCTTAGCTGACATTATGCGCGGGATTCCCCACAAATCAGCCTTTTTTAGAAGGCGGAGTGGGGGCGAACCTTGTTGGCCCAGACCTTTTTGGCCCAGAGTTGAGTTACCTGGCCCAGTCCACTCCGTTAGGGAGGGGTGGGAGGGCTATTCGCCCTGCAACTGCTATCTCGACCCTTCCCGACGAGAGGGGATAGGGAAGACCAATGCCAGTGGTGCCAGATTTCAGGAACACCCATTGCGGTACAATTGCAATTATGTCATCTCCAAACACTCAAATTATCTCTTCTCTCCGATTTCTCCAGCGCCAAGCTGCATCCCTGCTGCTTTACCAAGGCACACTCACCGGCCCCACAGGTATTGCCTTCCTCAGCCTGTTACAATCCCTGCACCACAGCGATGCCGGTGGCACGGATTGCTCGCACGCTTACGGCAGCTGGTTCCAATCTCTAGCTGCTAAAAATCTCAGCTGGCAAGATTACCTGATCAATCGAATCCTCCTCGATACTAACCCCTTCACCCTGAAAGCTCAGCAAGTAGAATTTGCCTGCTTGCCACCGGCACTGATCTCCGCTGCCAAGCATGACTTGCAAGTTTTGCAAAGTCTCTACCAGTGCGGGGGAGAACAGCTGAGCCGGTGGGTGCAAACCGCCTCCCAATTGCCGGTGGCACCCCCCGTCTGGGATTGCCCTCAAAATGGGGCAGCAGATCAACAGTCATTGCCGATAATAACCTCTCTGCAAAAAGAAAGCAACTGGGCTGACACCCTGGAAGAGTTAACCGCCCACTACCGCCAATATGGCACCGGCCTTTTTGCCGAATATCGCGCCCTGCGCTGGCAGTCTGGGCAATTGACCGGCATCCAACACCCAGATCCAGTGCGGATCGCTGATTTAGCCGTCTGCGAATTACAGCGCGACACTCTGGTAAAAAATACAGAATTTCTCCTAGCAGGATTGCCGGCACTTCACGTTTTGCTGTACGGCAGTCGCGGTTCCGGCAAATCTTCGTTAGTTAAAGCTCTGTTAAATGAATTCGGCGAGCGCGGTTTGCGCCTGCTCGAAGTGGCCAAATCTGACCTCAAAGATTTGCCGGCAATTGTTGAGCAGTTGCGCGGCGTACCCCAGAAATTTATCATCTTTGTAGATGACCTCTCTTTTGAGGAAGATGACGACGCTTTCAAAGCCCTGAAAGTGGTGCTGGAAGGCAGTCTGACCGCACGACCGGCAAATGTGGCAGTCTATGCCACATCCAACCGCCGTCACCTGATTCGGGAGTTCTTTGACGATCGCCCCCGCCCCAGTGCCGGTGAGGAAGTTCACGCTTGGGATACGGTGCAGGAAAAACTTTCCTTTAGCGATCGTTTTGGCTTAACTTTAACATTTGAGCCGGCTAATCAAGACACCTATCTACAAATTGTCCGCCATCTCGCAGAGCGAGCCGGTATTTCTTTGAACTCGGAAGAATTACAGTTTCGCGCTCTCCAGTGGGCGACGCGCCACAACGGGCGTTCTGGGCGCACGGCTAGGCAATTAGTTGACTTTCTTAGGGGGGAGTTGGCAATGGCAGGTCAGCAGAAAAAATAAGCGGTTTGGGGGGTGGTTTTTTGAACAGCAACAGCTATAGCGGTTTTCATCTGAGTCAGGTACTGAGAAACCCGGTTTCTTTAAGAAACCGGGTTTCTGGCACGTACTTCATCGAACTGAAAACCGCTATAAGTAGGAGGCGTTACGGCTTTCGCCGTAACCCACCTCACTACTCCTGAACTAAGCGGTCTAATTCCAGTTGCATCTGGATGCGGACTTTTTCATAGCAAGCATCCACATAATCGCGGTCGCCGGCGGCGTCGCGCCCGTAGCGATCGAAGACAATCGGGGCGCAAACGCGAGTGCGAATTTTTGCCGGCAGCGGAATGTTCGGCAGCGGGCCAAAACTCAGCCCCCAAGGCAGCCCCAAATAAATGGGAAACACCGACGGATCGAGGTTTAGCAACCACGGCATCCCCCATTCGTGCAGCTGGCGCATTTCTTTGTAGATATCTGCCAGAACAATCAGAGTGTCGTGAGCGCCGGTGGAAATCATTGGCACTACCGGCACCTCTTCCCGCAGCGCCAATTTGATAAACCCCTTGCGCCCCGCAAAGTAAATTTGGTTCCGCATGCTGTGGGGGCGGAAAACATCCTCAGCCCCCCCTGGATAGACAGCCACTGCTGCGCCTTTTCGGAGAGCGGCGGTTGCCATTTTGGGGTGAGCCATTATCGCTCCGAACTGCACCGCCCCTCGCGCCAATGGAGGGAAAGCCTTCCAAACAGTTGGGTGCATCAGTCCATAGCTTAAGCGCTCTGTGCCAAACCGGCTGAACCAGTCATACATGAACATGAACATATCGGGTGCGGCTAAGCCCCCATTGTGGGAGCCGACAGCCAGCATTTTCCCTTCCGCCGGTATGTGATGCCAGCCATCGGTTTCAACCTGAAAGTAGTAGCGGTAAAACCACTCCCACATCGGCATTAAAGATTTTATTACCTTCGGATCTCGGTCGTCTAGCGACCAACCATCAAAGCGATGGCGAGAGGTTTTGCTCGGTATTCCGGAACTGCCGGTGAACTCATTTAAAAAATTAAACACGGGTTTTAACCTCTCTCTACAACGAGATGGCGCTTTTAAAAAGATGGCAGCGCAGCCAATCTGTAAGTCAGCCCCACTAAACTGAACTTGCTTTCCGTGCGGCGTGCCGCCCTGACTCAATAGTAAAGGCGTGCGGAACTTAACGCCAACACGAACCTACCTTTTCAGTTTAATTTTCTTTCCCTACTGATTTCAGCCCAGTTGAGATCCATCTGGATCGCACCCCGACTCGTTCCATCTCCGGCGGAAGCGCCTACTCCGCAGCGCCTGTCTCTCTCCCGACGCCCCAGCACCGGCGCATCCACCGTCAGGCACAAAGCCGCATAACCAGCTGCCTCAGCCCGCTGTACCAAATCGCAGGTGAGCGCCCGATTTCGGTGTGCGTACAGCTGAAACCACTGCGGCGTCTGCAACAAACCGCAGCTACAGAATTTTCGCGCTTGTAGCGGTTTTCAATTGGAGCGAGTACGCCCCAGAAACCCGGTTTCTTAAAGAAACCGGGTTTATTATACCTCACAAAGCATGAAAAACGCTACAGACAGATACTCCGGCGCTAGCGCTACGCACTCTAACAGATTAATCGGTTTGTTCATGGCATCCTTTTTCCAGGTTAACAGGGGCTTGTTGTTGAAGGCGCTTGGCTACAAATAGTAAAACAGCAAAGACAATCACCGTCTCTCCTAGCGCTTCCGCAAACTCCTCAAAAGCCACCCTTGTCCTCTCCAAAAACAGTATGAAAAACGGGTGGTTACGGAAAAATATCCAGAAAAAAGGCTGCAATATTTTATATTTAATAATCTCCGCGCCAAAACCACCAAAAGCAAAAATTACCATTCCCAGCAGCGCCAAAAAAGTCTCTCTGCGGTATGATTTACATAGGGCCATAAATTCTCGCACAAACACTGCTGGAAACATCACAAATATCAGGATATACGCTCGCAGCCAGTCCCGGTCGTTCGGAGTCTGGATCAGGCTGTGAAGCTGGAGGTGGATTTTGAATACCTCATCTGCAGAAGCATACAGCATAAGGACTCCAACTGTCAAGAGGAAAAATCTAGATGGGGGCTGGGAGGATTGGCGCTGAACTGTGAAAAAGATCAGCGAGATGAATCCAATTGTAAACAGCAGGAAAGCTTGCAATAAGGACGGGACTGTCATTTGCCCGTCCATGTCAAACGGGGGGTAGGGTTTGCCAGTGAGCAAAATACTGCCCAGATAAATCACGACAATCAAAACTTCAAACAGGATTAAACCCACTAGCAGGCGATAACTCGCCCGCTCAAGTGCTTTTGGCTGGAGTTTCATGGGTGAAAATAATCGTATATTTGCTGGGCCAAACGCGGGCCAATGCCGTCTACCTCAGCCAGCTGTTCAGGGGTGGCTATCCTAATATAATCAATCGAGCGGAAATGCGCCAGCAGCTGTTTTTGCCGGTGGAATCCCAAACCCGGAATTTCCTCCAAGCGCGACCTGCGCATGCGCTCGCTCCTCTGCTGCCGGTGGAAACTCACCGCAAACCGGTGCGCCTCATCCCGCAACCGGCGCAGCAGCTGCACCCCCGGCTGCTCCGCCTCCGTTTGCAGCGGCAACGATTCACCCGGAAGGAAAATTTCCTCCCGCTGCTTTGCCAAACTCACTACCCGCAAATCTTCCAGCAAATTCATCTCCTGCAAAACCCCAACAACTGCAGAAAGCTGCCCCTTACCGCCGTCAATCATCACCAAATCTGGCCAATCCGGATTGCCGGTGCGCTGCAATTGGGGATTTTGCGCATACTTGCGGAACCTGCGCCCGATAACTTCAGCGAGACTGGCAAAATCATCCGAGTGACCGGCAGTTACGGTTGGATTCTTAATCTTGTAGTGTCGGTAGTGCTGTTTTGCCGGCAATCCGTCTACAAACACCACCTGCGACGCCACCGCATCCGAACCCTGAATGTGGGAGATATCGTAACCTTCAATGCGGCGGGGCAAATCCGGCAAATCCAAAATTTCCGCCAAATTTCCCATCGCTTCCGCATTGCGAGATCCCGACTTTTGCAGGCGAGCCAATTCGTAGCCGGCGTTGCGCTCCACCATTTCAATCAAATCTGCCTTAGTTTGGCGCTGCGGAGCTAAAATCGTCACTTTGCGCCCCTTGCGTTCGCTCAACCAATCCGCAAGCATCTCCCCATCTGGCAACTCGTGCTGCACCAGAATCTCAGCGGGAATTTCCACCGGCTCCACAGTTTGATAGTGTTCCTCCAGCACCCGCTGCAAAATCGCCCCAGGTTCTATCATAGGAGTGGAATAAACAGGCGAAAAAGACTCCGATTCCCCCTCTCGCCTTGTCGGAGAGCCGGTTGGAGTATGAGGGTAAACTTCCGCCACAAACCCCAACCGTCCCACCAACTGACCGGCGCGAATCTGGAACAGCTGGATGCAGGCGTGCTGAGTGTCAGCCGCCAGCGCAATCGCATCCCGCGACACAGTATCATTAGGCAGAGACACCTTTTGCTCAGCATTCAGAGACTTCAAATCTTTAATCTGGTCGCGAATCCGCGCCGCCAGTTCAAAATTCAGCACCTCAGCCGCCTGTTCCATCTGAGCTATTAGAATATCTTCCAATTCCTGTACCCGCCCCTGAAAAACCATCGCCACCTTTTGCACCGTCAAGCGGTAATCCGAAGGCGAAATCAGCATTTGGCAGACACCCGGACAGCGCCCGATATCATAATTCAGACAGGGGCGGTCTTTAAACAGAGGTTGGGGGCGCTGGCGCAGCGGAAAAATCCGCTTCACCAAATGCAGCGTATTCCGCAAGAGGCGAACATCAACATAAGGGCCATAATAGCGGTCTTTTGCATTTCCCAACCGGCGCTTGCGCGTTATGAAAATCCGGGGATAGTCCTCCGACCAAGTAATGCAGACGTAGGGATACTTCTTGTCATCCTTGAGCAGCACATTAAAATAAGGCTGGTGCTGCTTGACAAGATTAGCTTCTAGTGCTAAAGCTTCCGCCTCCGAGTCCGTGACGATGAACTCAATCTCCGCCACCTGCTGCACCATCAAGGCAATGCGCTGGCTGAGATTTTGCGAGTCGCGGAAATAGGAGCGAACGCGGGATCGCAGCTTCTTAGACTTGCCAATATAGACAATCCGGTCGCTCCCGTCGCGCATCAAATAGACCCCCGGTTCCGGCGGAATCTCCTTGAGCCGGTTTTCCAGGCGCTCTGGGTCTTTAACCAGTGGTAGAATTGCAGTTGATGCTGTCACAGACATAAAAGGTAGAATCTCAAATGGAAAGCTTGACGCCCTTTTTAATTTTACCTTTATAGCGTTTCTCCGTTGGATGAACTCTGGCCCAGAAACCCGGTTTCTTTAAGAAACCGGGTTGTACCTCACAAAGGATGAGAAACGCGACAAACCCCTGTCTCTACAAGAAAGCTACCGAAAGATTTCAGCTGAACTATATCAGTCGCAACCAAAAGCAACCAGAGCGGCGGCTGTGTCCGCGTATTCCCTAAATTTTGCCACTTTCCCCTCACGCAGCCCCCACACCATTACCCACTCACTCTCTAAATTGCGCCCTGTAGGTTTCACCCTTATCCGAGAGAAACCCAGCACCACAACTCTATCTCCCTGAGCGATAAACTCCCGTGGATCAAACTGCAGGAACTCCAAATTTTCGCTAATTTTAGCATAAAACTGCACCACTTCCTCATGTCCGCGCCACCGGCCCCCGATCGGGACAGCATCTCGGGCAAAGGGAGTTTCCCACTCGACATCATAGCACAGCCGAGCCAAGATCGCCGCCATGTCACCGCGCCCAAACGCTTCATAAACTTCCTGCACCAGCTGCACGTTTTCCCGCTCGCTCATCCTTTTGGGTGAAGTCCGCTAGCAATTGTTATTATATGGTAAGGGTGGGTGACGCAAAGCGTCACCCACCCTACTTGAAAATGATAGTCCTGACAGAAGTGAGACGATAAGACCCAAAAAATATAAAATCAAAATAACAAGAAAAACACTCAAAGATCGCAGGAACGGTTTGCGAAGGAGTTCCACCTTGGTTCAGACATCACCATCCCCCGCCCTCCCTCAACTGGACAGCCCCCAGGCATGGGACTTGTCCGACCTCTATCAGGGGTTCGACGACCCCCAATTGCCCTTAGACTTAGAATTACTGCAGCAGACAGCCGCCGAATTTCGGCAGACTTATCGCGGTAAAGTGGGGGAACTGACACCGGCACAGGTTGCCAATTGCCTGCAACAGCTGGAAGCGATTAACCAAAAAGCCGGCTACCTCTACGCCTTCCCCTCCCTCGTCTTCTCAGCAGACACCCGCAACACCGAGGCGAAGCAATTCCTCGACAAGGTGATGGAAGCGCTCACCGGCATTGAAAACCAGCTGCTGTTTTTCGACCTGGAATTGCAACAGCTCGAAGTCGAAAAATTTGCCGAGTTGCAAGCGGAACCGGCACTTCACAATTATACCCACTACCTGCACCGCATCGCCGAATTTCGCCCCCACCGGCTCTCCGAAGAAGTCGAGCAAACCCGCAACCAAGACAGTTTAACAGGACGGCAGGCGTTTATCCAGCTGCGCTCTGTCCACCTTGGCGAACAGGAATACGAGCCGGTATCTGCCGGTGAGGGCAAAACCGCCAGCACGGAAGCGGAACTCGGGGCGCTGCTGTTCCACCCCTCAGCGGAGGTGCGCTGCGACGCCTACTGTTCCCTGCGCCAAGTGCTGCGCCAGCACAACTCCCTCTACGGCTTCATTCTCAACACTATCACCCAAGACCACCGCATAGAAAGCCAGCTGCGCGGCTACACCTCTACTTTGCACAAGCAGCTGGTAGCGGATGAGGTTTCCGAACCTGTTTTCCGCGCCATTATGGCAGGCACCGGCAGCCGGTTTGACTTATTCCAGCGCTACTACCAACTCAAAAGCAAAGCCCTCGGACAAAAAATCCGCATTTGCGACATCTACGCCCCGTGGACATCAGCTGACGAGCCGGTGCCGCCTATAAACTACAAGACGGGTGTGGGAACGCTGATCTCCGCCTTAGAGAATTTTGACATTAACTACGCCCGCCGCGCCGAAGAGTTCTTTCTCAAAAATTGGGTGGATGCCAAAGTGCGTCCCGGCAAGCGCGGCGGTGCTTTCTGTTCCTACACCCACGGCAAACACAGCTACCTTTTACTATCCTACACCGATGATTACAGCTCCCTGTTCACCCTAGCGCACGAAATGGGGCACGGGTTGCACTTCGCCTGGATTGACGACCGGCAGACCTATTTCAACAGCAGCCCCCCGATGGTGCTCGCGGAAATTGCCTCCATTTTCAATGAACTGCTGCTGCTGGATTTTCTGCTCAAACAGTCTGCCGGTGACAAAAGCCTCAGCAAATCCCTGCTGACGCGCCAGCTGGAAGACCAGCTGAATTTGCTATTCCGTCAAAGCACGATTAGCCGGTTAGAATTGGCCATTCACGAACGCGCTGCGCGACAGGGCAGTTTTGACCACAAGTGGGTGAACGAGCAGTGGGTGGAACTCTACCGGCAGCTGTGCGGCGACGCCGTAGAATTGCTACCAGAACACCAGTACGACTGGGCGCGAATCGCGCACATTTTCTTCAAGCCATTTTACTGCTACCAGTACACCGCATCTACTATTGTCAGTCTAGCATGCTACCAGAAATATCTGCAAACCGGCAAAGATTTTATCCCTGGCTATTTGGAGTTGCTAGCTGCCGGTGGGAGTGAAAATCAGGTGGAAGCATTGCGCCGGTATGTGGGTGTGGACATCGAAAATCCCGACACCATCCGCGACGCACTCGGTTACGTCGAGGGGCTGCTAGACCAGCTGCAAGCCGCCCTGTGAGTTAACCGCAGCAGCTCAAGGATGAGCGCCGGTAAATGAGATAGGTTGTTGCGCCTTTAATTTGCGCTATCTATACCTTTCTCTCGTTCCCAGGCTCTGCCTGGGAACGCTGTTACGGAGGATCTGACTCCTTTATCTAATAAGCAGATTAAAAGCTTCGTATCTTAATTGTCGGCGTCCATCCGCGTCCATCTGCGGTTAAAAAACCCCAATCCGAAACAGTTTTTACAAGCAAAAAAAGTGCGCAATTTGCGCACTCAATCCTTGTCTTTTCACTGTCGGTCTTGTAAAGACTAGGCATTTTTCATCTTGCGCTTAGCAGCCAAGAACCCGCCCACAGCCATTAGGCCCAGCATCGCAGAGGGCTCTGGCACTTTTTCTGGGGGAATGCCGGCAAGCAGCAATTCGTAGTTGCCGCTGTGAGAGATCCGATCGCCAGCTTCAACTAGCCCAGAGTTTGTGGCGCTGAAGTTGTAGAGGTATTGAGCCGGCCCACCGTCATAGGACACCTTGACAATTTCACTCGCCTGTATAGTTTTCCCCGCGAGTAAAGGCTGGAGACTGGACGGAACAACAGGTAGCAGTAGGGATTTGGCATTGAAGTGACCGGCTAGCCCAATGCTAATCTGGCCGGTGGTGTCATTTTGGTTGACGTAGGAGATGTTGGGGTCACTGAACCGCTGGCGGCCATTATTGGCCAGAAAAGCGCTGTAGGCGTTATTCCCTGTCGTTGTGCCAATCAGGCTTCCCAGGCCATTGTTAGTCAAGGCGTCATTGAACCACTTCTGAGCCAAAGTCAGTCCACCGCCAACATTATTGGCCCAGTCAGCTGCTGTGAGGCTGCTCAGGGTGATGCTTCTGCCGCCAAGAAGGCCACTTAAGGTTGTGACTTTATTGTAAGTAGCGAATTGGGCGTTTGTCAGAGTTTCGCTATTGGCGAATAGCTCCACGTTGCCGGTGGGACTGCTGCTGTTGCCGGTCAAGATGGTGGACAGACTAGCGGCGTCATTCCGGTATGTATTTGTCGCATTGGCATCGTAGAGGTAGTAGTCAGTGCCATTCACACCCGTAATGGACGCGCCGGTGAGGGAGCCGGCTTTGGCTGGGGCGGTGGCGAGGGCGGTGACACCGGCTGCTAGGGTTGCGCCAACCAAAAGTTTCTTGACGAGTCCTGCCATTGTTTTGTCTCCTTAAAGTTCAGGGGCTGAGGGATAATCCCGCAAAGATGCTGGCACCAGGGATAGGCAATACGCTTTATTTCATTGCACCCTAGAACTTCCTAGTCAGGCTGTGATTCGCCTCACATCTTTTCTGTGATAGTTGAGGCAACACCACCGGCATCTGGACACCGCACGCCTTTCTGCCTAGCATCTGCAATTCTGGTTGGGGTGACTGGCTGACAGTCCTAATCCTTTTATTGCTGACTCTATTCTACACACCCCTGCCGCTACAGTTTGTGAAGTTTCGGTAAAGTTTATCGATTGCTTCACTAAAGATTAGACCAATTTTGACGTGCTGCCAGTTATGCCCTTTCCAGGAAATTACCTATTCTCCCCACCGCCGCTTCCAAAACCGCCGGCTCGTGTACCAGGGCAAACCGCACATACCCTTCCCCTGCTTTGCCGAAACCGGCACCTGCAGACGCCGCCACGCCGGTATATTCCACAAGTCGGGCGCAAAAGCCGATGGAATCCTTTTCCCAGCGTTCAGGCAGTTTCGCCCAAACATACATTGTGGCTGCCGGCACCGGCACTGACCAGCCAATGCCATTCAGCGCCCCCACAAAAGCATCCCGCCGCTGGCGGAATGTTTCGACGGTGGCTCTCACGCCCTCTTGTGGCCCAGTCAGGGCTGCGATTGCCCCATTGAGAATGCCCCGGTACTGGTTGAAGTCAATAGAAGCTTTCACCTGGCGCAGCGCTTGAATTAGATCGGCGTTTCCTATGGCGTACCCAATGCGGAAGCCTCCCATATTGTAAGACTTAGAGAGGCTGAAAAACTCAATGGATACACTTTTAGCCGGATCTGCTTGCAGTACCGACGGAGGGGCAGTGCCTTCAAACACCAAATCCGCATAGGGAAAATCGTGCACCAGTACGAGATTGTGCTTTTGGCAGAACTCAACAGCTTCTTGAAAAAAGGACAGGGGTGCGACTGCGGTGGTAGGATT
>JALOOK010000072.1 GCA_025454445.1 Oscillatoria sp. Prado101
TGGAGTTATTCCGGTTAATCAACTGGATGATGGCGCTCCCAGAAGAGTTGGAGCGTTCCTTTCAAGAACAGGTCAGAATTTACGAGGAGGAAAAACGAATGCCGTTTATCGCACCTTTTGAGCGTATAGCACGGGAAGATGGCATCCAAGAAGGCATCCTAGAAATGGGTCGAGAGGCTGTCATCGAAGTCTTGGAGACTCGGTTTGAGAGCGTCCCCACTGAGCTGAGCGAGGTCATTAATCAGCTGAAGGATGCGGCTCTGCTGAAAAGGCTTCATAAGCGGGCAATTACCATTGGCTCGCTCGCCGAATTCCAGCAGGTTCTTGAGCAGGCTCTCTCTGAGGGGGGAGCCGGTTCAGCCTGAACCCGGCAGTCTTGATATAACTCGGCGGTCGCCTCTGTCCCCAAGGGCGACCGCCCCTTTTTGTGCGGGCGCTTTAGCACGGGTTCATGTCACTTGTGTTAATATAGGTGTGATTATAAATCGCGTCTATTGCTAGGTTCCTGGCGATTGAAATCGCGGCTATACAAACAAAGCCCGCCTGCGCGGGCGTTCGAGAAGAGCAAGAACCTTAAAACCCGCGTAGGCGGGTTTCGTCTGTATAGCTGCGGTTTCAACCGCCGGGAGACTGGGGGACACAGCTTAAGTTGACACTAATGGTTTCCCCCGCCCACACTCCGCCTCTGCGTCCCGCTCTGTGGCATTGTCCCGCCCCGCTCTCAAGCAATCCAGAGTTACTTGACAAGACAGGGAGTTAATGGTATGGTGTGAAGTTAACTTTAATAAGAGACAGATTGCCATTTCAAGAGTCACCCATCCGGGGCAGCGATTGGGAGATGGCCACTTCCAGGCGTTCATCCGGGCGCGGAGCAATTGCCGGCAATCGAAGGCTATGAAGATTGTAAATTAGCGGTTGGTATGCTTAATAATTATGCTCCAGAAGAGCTACAGGGCGCTGCTCTGCGTGCCTTGCGCCAACTTTTGGACGAAAAAGACCCCCAGCAGCACTGGGGCGGTCTGAAGAAAGTCTTAACTCCAGAGGGGCATTACTTGTGGCTGTGCGACTATCACGCCAAGCAATACAAAGTGTGAGTTGAATACGCTTTTGTCTGACTGCGCAACCGCCCTTCTCTCACCGGCAAAGAAGGGCGGTTCACATCAAAACCCCAAAGCTACCGGGCGATTGAAATCGCGGCTATACAAACGAAGTCCGCCTACGCGGACTAAAAAAGTGCGTTCCCCCTTGGGGGAACGCACCCTACAACTATGCTGAATTGGTTGGAGAGAGGGAGGCGGAGCCTCCTTTCAGGCGTTCCCAGGCGGAGCCTGGAAACGAGGAAAAAAGGAGCATGTAGGGGCGGGTTCACCCAAAACTTGTGCCACACAACCCCAACGCCGAAAAACCCGCCCCCACCCCTCCCTAACCCCTCACGAATTCGCCAACAGCATCTTTCCAATCGCCAGGGTTTATTTGCAAAAACGGTACGCTGCCGGTTGGCGTTCGACCTTGAGCTAAGCCAAAATAAAGTAACTACCCACCGGCACAGGAAATAGCAGATGAAAAACATTCCCCAGCTTTTGGCACAGATTCAGCACAGCGCAGGGCACCGGCTGAGTCGCAAAAACCGGCAGCGGTGCAAAATTCTCCTAACTTTCGCCCTCCTTTGCCTGACAGTGCGAACCCTCCCCTATCTCGCACCCATCCGCGCCAGAGACATCGCACAAGACCGGCAAGCCATCGAATTTACAGATCGCAACGGACTCCCCCTGGGAACCTTGCTCACCCGCGACCAAGAGCACACCGCCGTCGCTCCCCTCAACCAGATTTCCCCACACTTTATCCGCGCCATAATCGCTGCAGAAGACCAGCGCTTCTATCACCACGGTGCCCTAGACATGAGAGCAATCGCCCGCTCCCTCCTGGAAGCAGCGCAAGCCAAACAAATTGTCTCCGGCGCATCCACCATCACCATGCAGCTGGCGCGGATGCTAGACGCCTCCCCCCCCACCTTTCCTAACAAATTCCGCGAGATTTGGCTCGCTTGGCGCATCGCCGCCGGCATGAACAGAGATGAAATCCTTTCCGCCTATATCAACCGGCTTCCAATGGGTGGCAACATCTACGGCGTAGAAGCCGCTTCCCGCACCTATTTCGGCATCCCCGCCGCCGACCTCAACCTGGCGCGAGCCAGCATCCTCGCCGCCCTTCCCAATGACCCCACCTACCTCAACCCTTACGACAATTGGCAATCCCTGAAAAAGCGGCAAGCCTACGTCCTCGACCGCATGGTCAAAGACAAGTATATCACCCGCAACCAAGCCGACAGAGCGCTCGCCGAAGAGATACTTCTCCAACCTCGCCGGCAGGGAATTATTGCCGCCCCGCACTTCTTATTCTGGCTAGCCAGCCAACTGCCAAAACAGCACCCCTCCCAGATCAAAACCACCCTCGACCGTCCCCTCCAGCAATTTGTGGAAGCGCAAATTGAGCAAATCATTCGCGCCCTCGCCCCAAAGAACGCCCACCACGCCGCCGCCTTAGTCATCGACAACCGCACCGGCGAAATTTTAGCCTATGCCGGCTCCCCCGATTACTTTAACGAAGCGCAAATGGGGCGCAACGACGGAGTGCAAGCCCTGCGCCAGCCCGGCTCAACCCTCAAGCCTTTCCTCTATGAATTAGCCTTAGAAAAGCGCATCATTCGCCCCAATACCATCTTAGCAGATGTGCCGGCACATTACGCAATACCCGGCGCAAAACTTTACAGCCCAACCAATTATAATGAAGAAACCTTTTTAGGGCCGGTGCGCGTCAGGGTGGCCCTGGCCAACTCCCTCAATGTTCCCGCCGTGCGGGTGCTGGAAAAAGCCGGCGTCGGGACATTCTTAGACCGGCTGCACCAACTCGGCTTTAACCACCTCAAACATCCCGCAGACTATTACGGGCTAGGCTTAACTCTCGGGAGCGGCGAAGTCAGTTTGTGGGAGCTAGCCAGGGCTTATCTCACCCTAGCCAGACAGGGAAAGCCGGTGCCGGCTGTCACCCATTTCTCGTTCCCAGGCTCCGCCTGGGAACGCGAAAAAAGAGGCTCTGCCTCCCTATTATCCTGCGCAAAAAAAGGATCTGTATCCTTACCGATTGCAGCGAGGCAGAGCCTCGTGAATGACGTTCCCAGGCTGAGCCTGGGAACGAGGGAAGAGTGCCAGGAAACCAAAGAAATTGACTCACCGGCAACCTGGGCGCTGATTGCCGACATATTGAGCGACCGGCACGCCCGCGCCGCAGCATTTGGCGTCGATTCCGTGCTGAATTTACCCTTCCCAGCCGCCGTAAAAACCGGCACCTCCTCCGATTTTCGCGACACCTGGACACTCGGCTTCACCACCGACTATACTGTAGCCACATGGGTGGGAAATTTCAACGGCGACTCCATGCGGCAAGTTTCTGGAGTCACCGGCGCAGCGCCCCTGTGGAACCGCATCATGCTGCACCTCCACGAACATCAAGAACCCGCCGGCTTCCCCCCGCCAAAAAATCTCGCGCAGCGCCCTATATGCGCGATTACCGGATGGCGACCGGCACCAGATTGCCCCTCAGTAGTTTGGGAATATTTCTACCCAGAAGACCTCAGCGCCTACGAACACCAGTCAGGCAGCCGGCAACTGTCCCCAGAGTACAACGAGTGGCTAGCAACGCAGCCGCACCCCACATTCTCTCGCGGACTCAAGATAGTTTTTCCTAAAAACGACGATTATTTCCTGCTCAACCAGAGAGAATCCTCCCGCTTAGAATTCAAACTTGCCGGCGCACCCGCCGCGCCGGTGGAGTGGTGGCTGAACGGCAAAAAGCTAGCCGCACAGTCATCGCCTTCCCTCTTTTGGCCCATGACTGCCGGTGAGTGGACTTTGCAAGTGAGAATGGGAGAAATTAGCGATGAAGTCCGCTTTCAAGTACAATTAGGTGAGAGCAGACCCACCCGCCGGGGCTTCTCCATTAGAGAAACCAAGAAGTGACCCCCATTTAGGGGAGCATACCCTTTTTGCAAAGGTTTTCACCCACACCCCCCAAACCCCCACACCCCAGAAGGGAGAGGGGGGGAAAGTGGAAACCCTTTCCCCCCCTGTCCTCGTCTTTCCTGGAAAAAAACCGGGCAGATTTTGAGAGTCTCACTCTACTCTTAGCCCGCGTTGGGCTTTCGCCCGTGCCCGTTGGGTAGGCGGGCTTTGTCTGTATAGCCGCGATTTCCAATCGCCAGGAACCTGGCTAATCGCCGACGAACTAGCTGTAGGTCTAACCCCTCACGGATTCGCCAACAGCATATTTATAATAGCCAGTGCCTATTTACTGTAGCTACCAGCCAGTTCCAGAAGTGGCTGGCGGGTGCCGGCAATCGGCAACCCGTGGTGCGAAATTGTGTCGCTCCTCTCTAATTATGCTCAACCTGAAACTTTCTGTCAAAGACTTTAAATTATGGCTTTTCGGTCTAGCCGCAGGCTTAATTGCCCTGCATCTTACTTTGACTTGGAGAAGTGGAAACAGTGACCTGCTGAGCACTACCGTCCTGTTTTGGGTGGCGGTATCCGCCCTGCAGTGGAAAAAGCGCGACACCTTAAATCTGGAAAGCGATTTTTTCTCCAGCTTTCTGGGCGCATCCCTCCTGACTTTGGTTCTTCTCAAGAGCGCCCACCTCTCTGGAAATCCCTCTTTCCTTCGCATCTCACCTTTCATTTCCGGTATGGGGCTGGGGCTCCTCGCCTCTGGCGTTAAAGGATTAAAGCAATACTGGCAAGAACTCAGCCTCCTCGGTTTTCTCTCCGTGGCTGAGGGGTGGCTATTCCCCTTTGATATCTCCCTGCTAACCGCTAAATTCGCAGTTTTTGTCCTTTGGCTATTAGGATTTCCAGCATCTAGCCAGGGGGTGTTGGTGATTCTCCCCACCGGTTTTGTAGAAGTTTACCAGGGCTGTTCCGGCATCGGTCTGATGCTC
Source organism: Oscillatoria sp. Prado101 (assembly GCA_025454445.1). GTDB lineage: Bacteria > Cyanobacteriota > Cyanobacteriia > Cyanobacteriales > Oscillatoriaceae > Oscillatoria. The sequence goes on from JALOOK010000072.1 coordinate 4,991, forward strand.
CAGCTCTTGGGATGGGCATCTATCCTGTTAGTCATGGTTCCCACTAGCTCGAAGCAAAAAATATTCGTGCCGGTGGTGGCTGCTCTCCTGGGATTTGCCGTCAATGGGGTGCGGATTGCTCTCCTGGCTGTCCTCACAGCCCTCTCCAATCAAGAAGCCTTTGAATACTGGCATCGCGGGGATGGCTCTCTGATATTTTCTGCGATTGCTGTGCTGATTTTCGGGGTATTTTGCCACTTGACAGTCCTAACAAAACAATCGTAAAATAGAAAGAGTATAATTAACCAAAGTTGCTACTTACCAGTGATTCAGGTGAGATCCCCCCCTAGCCCCCCCTTAAAAAGGGGGGGAAATCCTCAAAGCCCCCCTTTTTAAGGGGGGTTTGGGGGGATCTAGAGGCTTTCACTTGTAGGGAGCAACTTGGGTTAAACTAGGAATAGTATAATTATAAAACCTATGAAGGGCTGGGAAAGATTCCGGATTTCGCTTTTGGCTGCCCTGTTTGGCAGTGTTCTCTTGGTTCTGGGAAAGTCCCTCCTGTATCCCACCGGCAGCCAGCCCACACTCACCCCCTTCAATTTTCCCGCAGCAGTTTCTTTACCGCAATGGCAGCCTTTGGCCAGCACTCCCCTGGAGAGTAAAGTGGACAATAAAACTGCCAAAAGTCCTAAATTCCTTTCTGGAAGGCGCTATCACTACATCCAAAACGGTGTGCCCCTGGATATTGAGATGCGCTATTTTGTTATTACCTCTGGTGAGATTGAGTCATACATCAAAACCCACACGGCTATCTCCTCATCTGCCGATAAAGTTCTGCCGGTTTTGCGCCAGAAAGAAGGGGTAGGCTTCTATAGCCTTTTCGCTCACCAAGGACGAGCGTACCTGAGCGCCTGTATCAACCCGCGTGGCGGAAGTACCGTCACAGATGAGCAGTTTAGGCGCAACCGATATACCTACGATCTGCGCTCGCACCGTTTCCTTCCCTGGTTGCTAGGTCAGGCAGAACTTCGGGATATGCGCTGTATCTGGGCGCATTTGTCAGTACCTTTAAATAATTCTTCACCTGAAGATGCTTACCAAACTCTAGAAAAAGCCTGGTTTTCCTGGTATCAGTGGTGGAGTCCGCGCTTTCCGAATCCATGATATAGCACTTATAAATAATTTGTGAAATCCTCTCTCTTTTCTTGGCGCTCCTTCACGGGGGCGGTTTATTAAAATCAGGGCGGGTTCACCCTAAATATTTGTGAGCCCGCCCCCAAAGCACTGCGAACCTATTTCTAATTGCGAGGCGGAGTGCTTCTCAATGCAATCAACCGCTTCCAAGCAAAGTATATCCCCAGCAACAAAACGGCCAGGATATTGCCCAGAATTTGGCCCGGTTCCGGCACAGAGGAATCAAATGGCTGGCTGGTTGCCGGTGCAGCGGCGGGTGCCGGCGCAGGGAGGGGTGCCGGCGCAGATTTGGCTGCTGTTACAGGAGGGGCTGCCGGCATTGGGCGGTATTGCCCTTGAACATCCATACCCTCCGGCATTTCCACCGGCACTCGCACTTGGCGGGTGCTGGTCGTATCGACTCGCACATCAGAAGAAACAGCCACAAACGCCGTATATTTAGACATCAGCCGGTAAGCCAGCGCCGTATCCGTAACCGCCTTCACCCCTTGAGCAGTTTCGCCCCCATACATTTGCTTCATCAAGTCCTTAATCCGGGCGCGACCCCAAAGTTGGGCGATTGCAGAATTGCCGCCGCCCTCAAACTCCACCGGCACCGCCTTCTCATAGCGTTTGCCACCCGCTGCAATCCCTTTTATGCGCAGCGTGCCACTCTTACTGTCGCCTTTGCGCCCAAACAGCACCAGCGGCTCATTCGCAAACAAATCCGGCGACTTGAGCGGATAAATTTCTGGTTCCTTCCCAGAACCCTCCCAGCGGACTTCAATATTCGCCAGCACCGGATTGTTGATTTGGCGGAAAAACTTTTCTGCCACTTCCTGCGCCGGCTCATTCGGAAGCACCACTCGCGACGCACCCCGCCCCTCCTCTGCCAGCCGGTCAATTAAAAACCGGTTCACCGAAGTTCCAACCCCGAAACTGTAGAGCCGGTTGCCCGGTTTCAGCTGCTTTTGCACGGCTGCAATTATCTCCTCGTCATTGCCAATCAGTCCGTCGGTGAGCAAGACGATGCTGCGCAAACGCCCCTCCGGTGCCGGTGGGAAATTCAGCACGGCGTTCATGCCATTCATTAACTCCGTGCCCCCATTCGCCTGCAAGCGATTGACATAAGCCATCGCTCTGGCGCGGTTTGCCGGCGTATTCGCCAAAGGTTGGGCAGACAGCTGGGTTGCAGTATTGGCAAAGTCAATAATAGTAAACGTGTCGTCCGGATTCAGCCCATTAATAAACTGCCGCATCAATTCCTTAGATTTCAGCAGCGGATCGCCCGATTGCGAGCCAGAGGTATCCATCAAGAACACCACATCTTTGGGCACAATCTCATTCGTTTGATATTCCACCGCCGGGATTAAATAAACGGCGAAGTGACCGCCGCGATCGTCAGCCTGACTCAGCACCGCCGACTCGGTTTGCTTGCCGGCAACCCGATACCGCACAACCAGGTCTTTATTGGGAATCGCCGTCTCGCTGCTCAGCTGAACCCGCATGATGCGCCCGTCTTGTGTCGTGCGGATTTGATGCGAAGTCGAGCGCACCTCAGACACCGGCACCCCCGCCTCAATTTCCACCGTCACGTTAATATCCTGCCCCGAACGGGTGCCCGCCGGCAGCACCGGCGGAGTGATTCGCGAAGCGTCTGCCACCCCGTTTGTATTGCCGGTGGCGTCGCCCGACCCTCCCGGAATATAGCGCGGGCCCACTACCATCGGAAAGACAAATTCGTAATCCCCTTTCTCAAACTTCAGGCTTTCCGTATAGCGAATGGTGACATCAATTTTCTCCCCCGGTTTGATATTCGCCAGAGACTGCGTAAAGATATTGTCCCGCTCTTGTTCCAAAAGACCGGCAGTCTTTCCCTCCCGCTTGGCTTGCTCGTAAACTTGTTTCGCCTCTTCCCGTTTTTTAATCGCCCCCCGGATAACGCGGCTGCCAATTTTTATTTCCATATCATCCACTGCCGCCTCATCCGGCAGCGGAAACACATAAACCGCCTCTAAAGGTTCCTGAAAGGGATTTTCAAACGTCTGCGTCACCTCCACCCTGGAAAGATTCCCAGCGATTTTGGCCATCACTTCCGTGTGTTTCAGGGGGAAAACCTGCTGCCGCCCATCTTTCTGGACATACAAACCGCCTTGTTTCGGAGTGTCTTGCCGGTCAGATGGCTGCGTCACCCCCCCAGTGCTGACCGTCGAAACCTGCTGCGCCACAGGATAAGTCAAAGACCGAACTCCCGCGAATCCCAGCGCCAGAATAGCACCCGCCACCAGCCATTTTTTAGTTTGGCCTGATGCCTGGGGAACCGCATTGGAATTCAAGTCTTTCAAGACTTCCTCTGCGGACTGGTAGCGCTGCTTCGTGGCGTTTTGCAGCATTTTATCGAGAATTTTGCCTAACTGAGGGCTAACCGGCGTTTTCAAATACTGCCGCCACACCCAGGCATCTTCACTCGTATCAACCAGATCAAAAGGAGGCACCTGAGTCATCAGGTGGATGCAGGTGACGCCCAAACTGTAGATATCGCTGGCAAACGTTGCCTTGCCTTTGGTCTGTTCCGGTGCCGTGTAGGCAGCAGAGCCAATCACCGTTCCAGTCCTGCCCAGCGCTGTTTCAGTGGCGTATTTTGCCGCGCCAAAATCGACGATAACCAGGCGGCGGTCCCTGCGTCGGCGAATAATGTTTTCCGGTTTGATGTCCCGGTGAATCATCTGGCGATCGTGGACAAACTGCAGCACCGGCAGTAGGCTGTCCAGCAGACTTCGTATCTGGGTTTCATCAAAAGGCCCATTCTCGGCCAGTTCTTGAGCCAAGTTTTGGCCATCGATAAACTCTTGCACCAGATACTGGCGTCCGTCCAGCTCAAAATACGCCAGCATTGCGGCAATTTGCGGGTGTTTGCCGAGAACCTTTAACCCCTGGGCTTCTTGGCGAAATAACTCTGCCGCTTTTTGGGTGCTGTTGGAGCCTTGGTGTTGGGGTAAAAACTGCTTAATTACGCAGCGTGTTTGGGATGGCTGGGATTCATCCACAGTGAGAAAAGTTCTGCCAAAGCCCCCCTGACCAATAGGTTTAATGGCTCGGTAGCGCTCTGACAGCAGCAGCTGGGAGCCACAACTTTGGCAAACCACGGCGTCTCGCGGATTTTCCGGACTTTTGCAATCGGGATTGAGACAGTAGCACCGCTGCCGGTTGTGGGCTGTGTTTTCTTGAGGCGGGAAATTCGTCATACCACCTATTTCTCCAAACCGTTGACGCCATTCTAGCCTAGATCATCTTGAAAGTGGTGAAATTTATTACTTATTAATCAAAACTTTTTACAAAAATTAAGATTAAGTAAAGTCGCCCTGGCCCGCCCCAGCCTACTTCTATTTCTCAGCCAATTCTCGTTCCCAGCCTGGCAGCTGGGAACGAGAGAATGTTTGTAGTTGGGCTGCACGCCCTACTCCTTGGGTTGGGCCAGAAACCCTGTTTCTGCGCTTTGGGCGGAATCCGGCCCGAAAATGCGTGAAACCCGGGTGAGTAGCCTTCTCCCGGGTTTCGGTTTATCGCCCATTTGCGCACGCCATTGCATTTAAGTCAGGGTATAAGGATAACTTAGAGTCGTGTTTTGCCAATTAAACTACCAGGGTATGGGGCACCCCAGGCTGGATACGAGCCAGCATCTCGACCCTGAATTTTCCCAGACATTCGCTTTGGCGATCGGCGATGAATGCTGAGTTTAGAGTGATAACTTGAACTTGAGGCCGCGCCAGACCGGTGAGAACCCGGCTGGCTCATCCCGCTCCTACCGGGGCTGCTTGCGCCAAGCGGTGGCAGGATTTAAACCAGGTTGAAGTTAAAGTTTGAGCTTGAGCTTGTACTCTTTTTCTATATTAACTCAAACTTTAAAAACCTGCAAGTGTCAGCCAAGCAAATATTGAAACACCCGCTGAGCGACACGCTGTTCTTCAGCTTCGGTGTTGTTCGCTTCCTCGCGGGCGAACTTAACGGCTTGCTGCAGCCGCTCCATGCGCCCGAGCAGTTCGTTGATCCGGCTTGCCGGCAGGGCACCGGAGAACTTCAACGTCCGCCAGTACCCGACTGTAACATCTTCGTAATAAACTTCCACCTGAGCCGGGTGGTGTTCTGTAGCCTCAGCCTTGACGTGGTTTCGGGGGATTTTCTTGGTGCGGACAGTTTGCACCGGCTCTGTCGCCCAGCAGTCTGCCGAGGGGTCAAACGCCCACGTCTCCGCTGGGTCAAGCACCGGCAGCTTCTTAATAAAAGTTTGCAAATCCGCCAGCTGTTTTTCCAAAAAAAGAAGGTAAGATACAGGCACCTGCGCCAGCAGAGTTTGACCGTCCACCACCACGTCCGCACGGGCGCGACAGTTCGTCCAGTCCTTAGTCGCCGTCACGTCAAACAGCTTGGTCAGAATCTCAACCGTCTGGCGCAGCACCTGCTCCGCTTTGACTTGCACCTTGTTGGACTCAGGCGGCAGCTGTTCGCCCTCTTCGTCTTTGGGCCGGTAGGTGCGGGCGATGCCGGCTAGCAGCGCCGGCTTCTGGAGCGCTTGCTGCGCCGCCGCCAGCTCTTGAGCTGACCGGCTTTTTATCCCTTTCTCAATCGCAATAATCTGGTTCAGACGTGCCATAAATGCTATTTAATGTTTGCTTAATCCGCTTTGCCGCCTATTGTAGCACAATTGTATTATTTTGGGGGTGTCTGAATTGTTCGCCAAACAAGCACACCGGGTGGCACGGTAGAGGGTGCCGGTCAGGGTGCCGGTCAGGGTGCCGGTCAGGGTGCCGGTCGGTGGAAGGAGGGGTGGGTTCGCTCCTTGCGGGCGTCCTGACAAACTGACTGGACAGATGAGAAACTTTAATGTAGGCTCGTAATTATTTTAAACCCTTGAGAAACAGCAGACATTATCTCTGAGGAACTTACCGAATACCTGCTAAAGTCAACCAATCTAGTAAAAAAAGGAAACACCATGAAAAATTCACTGCAGCTGGCTGTGGCGGCACTTGCCACAGCCACAGTCTCGACCCTCAGCGCTTTCAGCCCGGCCCTCGCTTTCACATTTGGCCAGCAAGAAGTTGAGCAAAGCAAATTCATCGCCGTCGCTCAGCCCCTTGCCGGTAACACTTACAAACTGCTGCTCATCGAGCAGATATCCAACCAGCGCCAGTGCTGGAGTGAAAGTAGCTCTAACCCCGTTAAAGTAGAGCCGCTGCTCTTGCAGTTTGACTTCACCGGCATTTGCGGGCGCGGTTTAGACAGCAACGGCTATTCCGTGCGCATGGCCGAGCAAGACTTAGGATTGCAATACACCCTTAACTTAGTTAATCGCGATGGCGATATCCAGCTCGTCGCGACTTCCAATAATGACCCAAAAGCCCCTCCGATTGTGATTGGCCGAACCAATGGCATCGCCGATGGCTTTCTCAAAATAAATCTGGCTCCAGGTTGGCGGTTTACCAAAAGAACCTACAACGGAAAAATCCTAGGACACGTCTATTTTACCAGTGACATAGCGCTGGGCGCAACT
>JALOOK010000496.1 GCA_025454445.1 Oscillatoria sp. Prado101
CAAACGGGGCTAAAGCCCTACTACAAACGGGGCTAAAGCCCTACTACAAACGGGGCTAAAGCCCTACTACAAACGGGGCTAAAGCCCTACTACAAACGGCCCAACACCCGAACTACCCCCCGAAAAAACGAAAAAGCCGTTTTCCCAAGAGAAAACGGGCTGTTTTGAGGAAAAGGTAAGGGAAGGGTGCTGGAAAGCCGGCCAGCTTAAGCGGCCATTGGCACCTCGCTTGTAGCGGTTTCGTGCTCCACCCGGAACACATTGGCATAGAGGTTGGCAATAATCTGTTTCCCTTCTTGGGTGAGTTCCAAGTAGCGAAGTCCGTCCTGGATGTAGGCATAGACCACATTCCAGTAGAACTTGGGGTAGTTTTGCCGCAAGTCGCCCGGATGGCGATAGCCCAGACCTTTATTCGCGCCCGTTTCTTCAAACTCGTAGAACAGGGCGCTAATCTTTTGCAGGTAGCGCGGATCGCTCAGCTGACCGATCAGATCGGCGGCGCGAACCAGTCCGGGATAGTTGATCGTGTCTTGGTGATCCTCGTCTTTGGGCACTGGGAAGCGAGTCAGCTCGATATTGCGCTTAATCACCTCGGCATCAATCAGCCGGTGACCGCCAAACCTCTCATTAATAAAGAGTTTCCCCCGATCCACATGATAGGGGGTGAGACTGGCATCGGTCGCGCCTGCGGGCAGGATCACCATCTTGCCGTCAATTCCCGTGGCGTAGAGTCCTTCCGCCGGTCTGTCTTTCCGGCAGACGCCCTTGACATACCCAATGTCGTGGCACAATAATGAAATAGTGAAGTGCAGCCAGTCCTCGCAGGAAACGCCCCCCTCGCGGATGTGCTTCCCCCTGAGGACTTCCTGTCCCACTAAGCTGACCAAGATAGTGTGTTCGACATTGTGATAGAGAGCGTCGCTGTTGGCAATATTTTCCAGCGCCATGTTGCCGGCCCAGACAATAATGTCGGCATAGTCCGGCTTGTAACCGCCGTAGGTGCGGTGGTAGGCAGCTTTTAGCTGTTGAGCGAAAGCGTCAATTAGTAGTTCAGTACAGTTAAACATCTCATTTCCTCACCCGATCGGGCTTGTCACCACTCTATCAAAAACGGCTTGAGAGTTAGGCTCTCCCGCTCTGGTGGTGTAAAACCCTCTTCTCGGGCACAGGGCGCAAGGCTTGGAAAATTTGTTATCCAGCTATCCTTGGCTCTTTTTTATAAGTTGCTCTTATCACCCGACTGCGGGAGAGCCGAGATTTATATAGATGATAGACCATATTCAGCCGAAAGGTTGATAAGACAGGATTTTTGGCCGTTCAATCCTCTACGCCCAGCCACCCCCGGCGAACCGCGTACAGCAGCCGGTTGATTATCCTGCAGTCTGGCTCGCTGATGGTGTCGTTCAACAGGACAGACCTTAGCTCTTGCCGGTGTTCTTCCCTAATCAGCCCACCTTTCCAAGCCTGGAAGCAGATTTCTGAAAGATTGAATTGTGGCAGCCCCACTATATATTGCATGGACTTTCCTCCAAGACCATTAATTTAATGTTAAATCTTTTTTCGCGCAGTTGTGTGATTGCTCTCGTGCGGTTAGTGTGATATTTTTGAGGCCCGTGAGTGATTTAAATCTCTGGGCTATGGTGATCTGAATCACTAGCTGAGCTTTTCTGAGTTGTGCGATAATGACTTCCGCAGGGGCTAGGAGGAGAAGATTTTTGGCCAGCTGAATCCCGGGAACGGGATTGAAACGAAAATAGGACTCTCCCACACCCGCTCTCGCGATGCTAACCCTGACACAGCGCCAGCCTGCCGATCCACAAGCCGCCGCCGACTTGACTCTGGCTCTCACCGCCTTTGAGCGCACCAAAAGCCGCCACCGGCTGGAAATCAATTCCCAGTTGGTTTCGATCCAGCTGCCCAGAGGGACTGTGCTGCGCCACGGGGACTTGCTGGCACCGGCGGCGGGGGACTTGCTGGTGCGAGTGATTGCCTTCCCCGAGCCGGTGCTCACCGTCACCGCCAAGACACCCCTGGACTTGCTGCGAGCCGCCTATCATTTGGGCAATCGCCATGTGCCGGTGGAAATCGCCCCCACCTACCTGCGCCTGTCACCTGACCCTGTGCTCAAGGCCATGCTGGAACAGCTCGGTGTTGAGGTGCGAGAGGAAGTCGCTCCCTTTGAGCCAGAAACCGGCGCTTACGGGCACAGCCACTGAAAATTGCCTAGGAGATTAGACATTGAGGGCAGGCCGAACGCAGCCTACGCCTATAGGTCGTAGGACAGGCATCTTGCCTGTCCCGTAAATAACGCACCCCGCAGTGTTGACATTTCACAGGTTTTATGATACAGCTCAACGAATTTGCGCTCCTGTCTTTGCTGCAGCTGGCAAATTCCGCTCTGCCGGTGGGCGCATACAGCTATTCCGAAGGACTGGAAACCCTGGTGGCCACCGGTACGATTGACAGCCGGCAAAGTTTGCAGCGCTGGCTGGCGCACGGCCTGCGATATGGGGCAATCCGGCTGGAGGCGGCGGTAATGGTGCGCGGTTTGAGGGCTGCCGGCACCGGCAATCTCCCGGATCTCGCTTACTGGAATGCCTGGGCGACGGCAACCAGGGAAACAGAAGAGTTGCGCCAGCAAAGCTGGCAGATGGGCAGCGCTCTGGGCCGGTTGCTAGTGGCCCTGGAGCCGCAGTTACAGGTGCCGGTCAGCGCTTGCGGGAGTCCGTGCAATTTTTCGCTTGCTTTCGGCATCGCAGCCGCTCACTGGCAAATTGACGAATTTGCCGCTGTTTTGGGATATTTGCACAGCTGGGCGTCGAATTTAATCAGTGCCGGTGTGAAACTGATTCCCCTGGGCCAAACAGCCGGTCAGCAACTGCTACTTAACTTGCATCCTACCCTAATTAATACTGCCCGAGATATTGTATCCTTAGAGGATGACGACCTGTGCGGCACATACTGGGGATTGTCGCTGGCGAGCATGAACCATGAAACCCTGTACACCAGGCTATTTCGCAGTTAACACTCTTAGGCGTTGCGTCTTTGCGGTTTAACTACCCTCATATACCCTTGCTATAAAACATAAAATCTCAAATCATTATGAGTGCATTTCGTGTGGGAATTGCCGGGCCGGTTGGGTCAGGAAAAACAGCCTTAGTTGACGCCCTGTGCAAAGCGCTGCGACAGCAGTACAAAATTGCTGTCGTTACGAATGATATCTACACCCAAGAAGACGCGCAGTTTTTAGTGCGCTCTCAGGCGCTAGAGGCGGATCGGATTGTGGGAGTGGAAACCGGCGGCTGTCCCCACACTGCCATCCGCGAGGACGCTTCTATTAATATGGTAGCCATCGAACAGCTGGAGGCGCGTTTTTCTGATTTAGACCTGGTGTTTGTCGAGAGTGGGGGAGACAACTTGGCGTCTACGTTCAGTCCGGAGCTGGTAGATTTGACGATTTATGTGATAGATGTGGCTGCCGGTGACAAAATCCCTCGCAAAGGTGGGCCGGGAATTACGAAATCGGATTTGCTGGTAATTAATAAGATTGACTTGGCTCCTTATGTGGGGGCTTCGCTGGAAGTTATGGAGCGGGATGCAAAAAAGATGCGGGGGGACAAGCCTTTTGTGTTTACGAATTTAAAGACGCGGGAAGGGCTGGAGGCTGTGAGGGATTTTATCCGCTTCCATGCGGGGAGTTTGTAGGGTGGGTTCTCCCCAGAAACCCCCAGAAACCCCCAGAAACCGACAGAAACCGACAGAAACCGGGTTTCTGTGAAAAATACAAGCATCCCTACCGAAAGATTTATTCAGAAACCCGGTTTCTCCGCCCCCCCA
>JALOOK010000497.1 GCA_025454445.1 Oscillatoria sp. Prado101
TGTAAAGGGGACAGTATGGCCATTTTAGCCTTGCTGCGGGCGCTAGAGGCTCTGCATCAAGAGATTCGCGACGGTTTGTTTCAAGAGTCTTTACCGGATAACCGTCAGGGGCTCTACGCGCTGCTGAAGGATGTTGAAGCCGAGAGTGGCTGGCCGTATATTCCTCGCAAGCAGCTGCGGTCCCTGTTAGTGAATTTGACTGGAGAGTCGGAGGGCTCTGCTGCCCCAGAAACGCCAGAAAGTCCTCCAACTCCAGGCTGAGAACCGGGATCTCGGCTTCTTACGAGGCGGCAACACAGATTCGGTGCTGGAACTCTTCCGGTATCCAGCCCCTGTAGAGATCGGCCCTCTGGCCGCTGGCGCAGCCAATCCATCCTGCCCTCCCTATTTTATGAGGAGCTGGAAAGGATTGGATATCAATCTATGAGCTTCCAGTCCACCTTCAATTTTATCCACTTGCCCGGCTCGAACTTTAAGACCTGCTTGAAGGCGTACAGGCACTCCTGAAGTTGAGCCTGCGTCATCGGTTCGGTGCAGCTGCGCTGCCAGTCAGCCCGCTCGATCGTGCCCATAATTAAGTAGCTATTGCTAATCAAAGCCGGTGGGCGCGGGCCACTTTTGGAGGCCAGTTGCTCCTCCACCTGATCCTGATGGGCAATCAGCAAGTCGCAGGCGGGGCAGTAGCGGCACGACTTGTTCACCGCTACCAGCTGCACCGGCTGCACCTGGATCGCGAGGGGCACCTTGCGCAGCTTAGTCTTGCCTTGGCACTTGGGGCAGTATGAGAACCGCACGTCCTTGTAGGGATTGAGAAAGAAAAATTTGTAGCGGCGTGGCTGCTTTCCGAGTTGTTTCATTGCCCTTTCCCATAGCGTCATAAAGCCAGACTATCCCATTAGAGGCTTTGTGTGCAGTATCTTCACTCTACTCTGGCGAATTGCCGGTAATGTCTGTGTCGGAGTAACATCGAAGAAGCAAGACGGAAAAAAGGATTGGGGATTGGGGGCTCTACACTGGGGAAAAAGGAACTCGCGCTCGCCCCTAGCCCACACTCTCTAGCCTCTAGCCCCCAGAGGTTCTCCCTCTCTGCTTCTACTCTACCGGTACCATCCCGCTCATTGTCGGCTGCCCGTCCCGCTACAGGATGCAAAACTCTTTAAAATATTCTAATTCCCCTAACATGGCTGGCCAAATTATTTATGGCTTAGCTTTGGCCACAGCTAAATAACATCCGGAGCGATTGGATCCTAAAAATTTGTGCCGCCCACTATAACAAATACTCATAAAAAAAACGGTTCTTATTAATTATTTAAATCTCTTGATTTAAGTCCCATAATTACGGTTTATATTTTACATGATGGCCAAGATTACATACAGTTAATTGTGGCAAACATTCTGTCTGTTGCTGAGGGGGCAAAAATATGTATAGCAGTAGCCCGGGAACGGACATTAATGGCATGGCGCATGGCCTATGGGGCATGGCCTATGGCGCATCAGACTACGAGCTTTTGCGATCTGGCGATGATGCCTGATCGCCCGCTGCCCAATGCGATGATGCGATGATCGCCCAATCTTGACAACAAGCATTCACTGGAAAGTTCAGGGCGAACCCCTTCAGTACGCCCACCGGCAGGTGACAATTCCGCTGCAACAGCATGACTGGCGAACACTGCCGGCATCTGAACAGCTTGCACCGGCTGAAGGCGGATCTCGAATCCCAGCCCCAGCAAAGCTTCCAACTCAACAGAGTGCCCTTGATGCGCCTAGCTCTTTTCCAGCTGAGCGAATCTCAGGCTTCATGCGTTTGGACTCTCGATCGCGCCTTGCTCGACCGGCGCTCTTTTGCCATCCTAATTAAAGAAGTATTCGCCTTTTACGACGCCTTCTACCAAAGACAAGACTTGCAGATAAAACAGCCCCGCCCTGATCGAGACTATATCCAATGGCTGCAGCCGCAGGATTTCTCCACAGCGCCCAACTTCTGGCGCGAGTTGTTGCGAAGCTTTAGCACCACCACTCCTCGCAGACAAAGCTCGTCTCATAAAAATCAACCAGCCCGGTGTATAATCAACCCTTGCCAGTGCCTTCGTAAAGCAATAAATTAACCTGCCGGCAGCAACAACTGTTCAATTGCAGTCCCTAGCCCAAGAACATCAACCGACCCTCAACACCCTCATCCTTTTTAGGGGCGGGTTTACAGATATTCTTCCCGACCAGCAAACATTGTGGGTGAACCCGCCCCTACGCGCGGCTTCTGAGTTGCTACAGCGGCGAGACAGATGTTGTTTTCGGTGCAGTCAAATCCTGCCGTCGCTCAACGATTGCCGGTGCGGAATCGATGGTAAGACTGTTTATCAACACCCTGCCGGTGCGAGTCAGCGTGCCAGCACAAATGGACTTGCTCCCCTGACTGAAAAAACTTCTGGCGCAGTAGGTTGCCTTGCGAAACTGGGAGCACACGCCTAAGCGTCAAAATTCAGGGTTAAAGCTCCCTGCCGGCAGGAACCCCCTTGTTTGACAGCATCCTGATATTTGAAAACAGCCAGTTAAATTCCTGCTTGCGCTCCCAAGGTAGCCGGTGGGAAAATATAGAAATTCGCCTCCTCTAACAAACGAACTATCCCCTGACTTTGGCGGCGTATGGGGGCGCAGAACTCGCGCTCAAAATCAAATACGACCGGCTGCAGTTCGACGACAGCACCATCACCCGCATGCTGGGACACATTCAGACCTTGCTAGAAACCCAGGCTGCCAATCCCTGCCGGTCTCTGGCAGAATTGCCCCAGCTTGCGGCGCGAGAGCGGTATCAGATCCTAGTCGAGTGGAATAGCACCGAGACAAATTACCCCAAAGATGCCAGCTTGCACCGGCTCTTTGACGCGCAAGTCGAGTCAACCCCCGATTCTGTTGCAGTAGTTTTTGAAGACGCAGAGCGCCGAACGACTCTCTAACATACCGGCAGTGACAGCAACGCGCCCATCAACAGGCCCACTACTTGCAGTCTCTCGGAGTCGCACCGGAAGTTCTGGAGGGAATCTGCTTAGAGCGCTCCTTAGAAAGAGTAGTGGATTTGCTGGGAATCCTCAAAGCCGGTGGGGCTTTTGCGCCCCTAGACTCAGCCTGTCCCAAAGAGCGCCGCTCTACCGGCATACCGGATAAGAAAATATAGCGGTCGGCTCTCACAAAAGCCGGTCGCAACAATCACGCAAATCTAGCCGCTGATTGGATTCTTCGTCAACACCCCAGTTTTTCGCACCCACTTGCAAAGGCTACCCACTTTTCTGGAGCTGCTGGGGCGGGTGCGCTGCTGTTGCCCCAGAAGCTTACGCTCACCAAGACCTGCCTTCCCTTGAAGCTCGTAGAGGAACTGCAGCCGCAGCGGTATTTGAGTCGCACGCCGCTGTTCCAGGTATTTTTTAACCTCCTCAACTTGGAAGAAAACCGCCTGGTGGATAACCGGCGTCACCGCTGAAAACCTCCCCCATTCCCAACTGGATTCCAAGTTCGATTTAACCCTGTACGCCCGATAAAAGCCAGAGGGCATCCATCTGGAATTTGTTTACAGTGCCGATTTGTTTGACTCCGATCGCATGGCCGGCATGCTGGACCCACTCCATCACCTGCGGTCGCAAATTGCTCACAACCCCGCTGAAACAGTCACTCGGTTCTCTCCAGTCACTCCTCGGGCTGAAGCCCTCTTGCCCAATCCCGCTCAACCCCTTTCCTTGCAATGGTTTTACCCGCCTCACACTCGCAGCAGGCCAGCAGGCCAAGCGGGTTCCCGAACCCTTGGCAGTTGCGGACAAAACAGAAAGCTTGACTTAC
>JALOOK010000073.1 GCA_025454445.1 Oscillatoria sp. Prado101
TTCTGAATTAAGGGTGAGGGTGAGATGCCACAGTTTTCGCAGAAACCCGGTTTCTGGGTTTTCTCGCCGGGGCGGAGAAACCGGGTTTCTGAATTAAGGGTGAGGGTTGGATGCCAAAGTTGTCGCAGAAACCCGGTTTCTGGGTGAGAAACCGGGTTTCTGAATTAAGGGTGAGGGTGAGAGGCAAAAGTTATCTCAGAAACCCGGTTTCTGGCGGTTTCTGGTTGTCCCACATATTGCGGAAAGCGTCTTCCAGATGTTGCACAAACTGTCGGGGATTAAACAGGGGAGCACTACTGGAATTTTTTGCCAGCTTGCGGCGAATTGCAGCTAATTCATCTAGATTATTCCCCAAGTGCACCGCACGCCGCTCGTATTCTTCCCGACTGCTGCAAATCATTTCTGGCAGCAATGCGGCGGCGCAAACGCTGGCACCCATGCGAGACACATAGGTCTTTCCGGGGAGGGTGAGCACCGGCACCCCCGCCTGCAAAGCCCCCGCAGCAGTTGCGCCGGCATTGTAAACAAATGTATCCAAAAACAAATCGGCGAGGCGATATCGCGCCAAATATTCCAACATGGGCAAATTCTTAGCAAAAACCAGGCGATTTTCTGCCACGCCGCGCTTCACCGCTTCCCGGCGGAGATTCTCATTAGAGGCGTTCGCACTTTCCGAAAGCCACAGCACGCTTCCCGGAACTCCCTGCAAAATCCGCGCCCACACGTCAAAGACTTGCGGGTCAATTTTTTCGTGCCGGTTGAAGCAGCAAAATACCGCGCCATCTGCCGGCAGCCCAAATTCAGCCCGCGCTATCGCTTTCTGAGAAATCTCCACATGTGAAGCCACAAAGCCGTGCGGCAAATAAGCCACCTTTTCCGCACAGCAGCCGGCGAGTTCTTCAGAAATCAGCCACTTATCCCCAATCATGTACTGGATAAACTCCCCGCCCATTGTATCGGGATAGCCCAGATAGATGCACTGTATGGGTGCCGGTTGCAAGGCAAAAATCTCAGGGCGGGAATGAGTCGTGTAGCCTGCTAAATCGACTAAAATGTCAATGCCATCTGCCGCAATCCGGCGGGCTGCTTCCTCTGAAGACATGCGGGAAATATCCACAAACACATCGCACCCCGCCCGGATGCTGGCGGTAATCTCATCTTCCTTATCCACCAAATAATAACCGTAAACCTCGAACTCATCCCGACTGTGGTGCTGGAAGATTTCGTGAATCAAAAACCCTACTGGATGGCTGCGGAAGTCTGGCGAGACATACCCGATGCGCAGTTTGGCAGGAGTTGCGGCGCTGGGCTTTTTCAACTGACTCTTAAACTGGCTCAACCGGCGTTTATCTTCGCTGGCAGACTGGCTGAGAAGTTTGGCGCAATAGGTTCCAGCAGCCGCGTGCACAGCCACCGGCACCGGAAAGAAATTCAGCGTTAAAGGAGACAGCCCCACCTGCTTGTCACTGTTCAAATGAGCTTCTGTGCGGCTAATCAATTCTCGCACCATTTCGTCGTAGCCGCGCCAGTCGCACAGTCTCAGGTGCAGGAGGCTGAAGCGGTAAAATACGTCAATTGCCTCTGGATTGAGTGCGAGAGATCGCTCCATACAGGAAAACGCTTCTTCCAATTTGCCCTGAAACTCCAGCAAAGTGCCCAAATTAGCGTGCGCCTCCCCTAAATCCGGCTGAAGTTTCAGGGCTTTGCGGAAAGTCACCTCCGCCAAATCCATTTCCCCGCGAGACTGCAGCGCCACCCCCAAGCCATTGTAAGCGGCGGCAAAGTCAGGCGTAGAGCGGATGGCGGCGCGAAAGCAGGCGATTGTTTCTTCAACGCGCTTTTGCCGCCAGTACAAATTGCCCAACTGGAAGTGCGCCTCCGCCCAGTTGGGTTTGATAGCGATCGCTTGTTGGTAACAGCGCTCCGCTTCCTCCATCCGCCCCTGCGCCACCAGCAACTTGCCGAGATTGCCGTATGCGAGGACAAAATCTGGCTGGAGACGTATTGCTTGAAGGCAGCCGGCAATTGCAGCGTCAACTTCCCCCCGCATTTGCCACACAGCAGCTAAATTGCAGTAGCTTGCCGCCAAATGGGGCTTGAGGCGAATCGCCTCCTGAAAGCAGGCGACAGCTTCATCTAATTTCCCCAGCGCTTGCAGCGTAGTGCCCAGGTTGTTGTGCGCTGCTGCGAAATCGGGCTGGAGGCGAACTGCAGAGCGAAAATAGCCGGCGGCTCTTTCCAGCTCGCCCTGCTGTTTGAGAAGTTTGCCTTCCTGGAAGTAGATTTGAGCCGCTTGTTTGTGGTCAGACATTTTGGATTTTGGATGCAAGGATTTTGGATTTTATATTTACCCTGGTTCCCAGGCTCTGCCTGGGAACGAAGGATAGCTTAGTTCACCTTGGCAATTATTGTGCGGTGGCGGGGGCTGTTGGGGGTAATCACCGGCTTCTCAAAACCGGCACCCACCAGCGCTTCCTCCATATCCAGCGTGAAATACTCATCTATATAAGGCTCCGTACTCTTGAGCAGCGTCAGGATGTAAGGCGGCATTTTCGCATAAACTTCCGACTTAGGATTCATATCCATAATAGCGATATGCCCGTTCGGGCGCAACAACCGACGAGCTTCGCGGAAGATTTTCAGCGTTGCGACTTGCGGCAATTCGTGGCACATTAAAAAGATAGAAACTAAATCAAAAGAAGCCGCCGGTAAGCCGGTCGATTCTGCCGGCGCGTGCTTCCAGGTGATATCTGCATTGCGCTCCTGCGATCGCAGGTTAGCGATCGCCAGGAAGTAAGGCGAAAGATCCACGCCGGTGAGCTTCGCTTGTGGGTAAACTTGCTGCAGGGCAAAAGTGCTCATCCCCACACTGCAACCCAAATCGGCAATATCGCGCGGCGCAACCGACAGGGAAGCTTTGAGGATGTCGTGGTAACTCTTGCGCAACATAGCGTCTCCCTGGGCACCGGCATTGGGCCAAATGGTGGCGTGGACAGCATGCGCCGCCGCCTCCACCTCAGTCGCCGCCTCCCAGTTGAGATTGCCGGTCTCGTAGGCGTGGAACGAGCAAACGTAGTATTCTGGATAGATGAGCTGGGGATTGATCACCTTGGCCATTTCGGCTTCCAAGTCGCGCTGGCGAAGGGCTTGCGCTTCCTTTCTCCAGTGCACCCCAATCCTCTCGGCGCGTTCAATCATCATCTTGCGGGCTTGGGACTTGGCCAGATTTGCCAGGGGCTTGATCGAAAGGATACGGTTCACCACCTGGGAAGCCAGTCGGGAAGTCATGTTTGCTGTAGCAGTCATCAGTCGAAACAGTTAAAACAACTTTATCCCGACTAGCTTATTACACAAACCCCCTCCTTGTAAACTGATCGACTTTACCCAGATTTTTGTTTGAACCGCTGAAGTGCGAAATTAACCCATAAACCCGGTTTCTTTAAGAAACCGGGTTTCTCAGCTTATCTGCGTCCATCTACTTCGGCGTCCATCTGCGGTTAAAATTACAGTATCTCGCACCGAAGCGAACTATTTACCCTCAGCTTTGAGGGAAAATAACATCTCCAACTGGCGGGTGGATTCGTCGGGCAAACTAGCCGCAATTCCCACCCCGCGAATCGAGTTGAGCAAGGCGGAAACATCCGGCGCAAACGGGGTGCCGGCTGCTACACTCAGCTGGATCGCCACCGGCAGAGTTTTTTCCATATCCAGGTAGAAATATCCCTGGTTGGGGTTCGGCAAACTGCCGGTGATGGCTTTAAAATTCGGGCTGCTATTCAGCGGGACTTTTGCTGTGCCGGCAATCGCGTCCACCAGCGGGCCACCCAGCGCTACAAACAGGGTATTTTTATTCAGCCATCCCCGCCCCAACATAACGCCTTGTGGGCTTTTCCACTCGCGCACCTCTATATTGTTAACCTTTCTCGGCTCAATGGCGATAAAAGGAATTGCCCGCTTAGCTGCAGCATCCACTTTCTGCAAAGTGGATTCAGCTGTTTTGCTGTCGCTGGTTTCAATCACTAGGGCACCCCCAAACCCCACTTGTGCCAGCATCCCTTCGCCCGAAGAAATCGCGCCGAGGGCAAATTCCCCATCCATCCAGCCGAAAATTTCTTTGTCGGCGTCGATCTTGACCGCTTGTTTTACAGATTGCCTGATTTGCTGTACAGATTTTTGCAGTTCAGGGCTGTCTTTTGACTGGCTGACTAATTCAGACCAATACTGGTTAATTCCATATCCGCTGACTAGCGCCACTGTCTCTGCGGGAAATTGCGCCACTACTTTGCCGGTTGCCGGTTGAAACTGGCGCTTAATGGCTTGACTGTCAAGCTGCGCCAGGGCTTTCAGGCGCAAACCATCACCGTCAATCCCAACCCCCATCACTGCCGATTTGACTCGATCTAATTGCTTGAGAGTTGCCACCGGCACCTTTGGGGCATCCGCACGCTTCAAAAGCAATTCCCGCACCAAACCGGCATAGTCTCTCACATACACCTGAGCGATAGGATTCCCCACACCGGCACTTTTAGCCAGCGCCTCAGTTGCACCGGCAGCCGATGCCAGAGAAGGCTCGCCCTTAAACGTATCAATTGCTGCTTCCAGCAGTTTTGTTTGGAAAGCCAGCACCAAATAGTCGCCCAGCACAGCCGTACTGTAGCTGGTGCCATTTTGCTCTTTAATATTCGATACCGAAATCCCCTTATACTGATTCTCCTCAACAGTTGCCTGTTTTTGAACTTTCAGCCGGGTGGCGAACTCCAGGGCTTTCAGTTTATTCTTAATCCCGACCACTATCAGCAGGTTAGGTTCCGATGCAGACGCTTCCGCCGGTGCCGGCAGAACAGCGAACATCACCCCACCCACCCAAGACTGCAAATCTTTCTCCAAATCAATATTAGTGTCAGCCCGCATTTGAGCTTGGAAGTTCTGCAAGCGTTCAGCGATTATTAATTGGGCTTCCTTGCTGCCAAACTGCTGTAATTTTGACCATTTCTGGGAGTCCGCAGAGATAAAAGCTGTCATCAAAGCTTCATCTGGCACGACTTTGGCGCTGTCGATGGGAGTGGCTAACTTACCAGGAATACCTTTTAAATAAAGATAGGCTGCCACACTTCCAGCTGCCACCACAGCTGCAGCAGCTAGGAGCAGCGGTTTTCTTGTTTTGGACATTTTTACTTTCCTTGGTGTATCCTAAACAATATACCACAGTCTCGGCGATTCCGGCAATGTTTTGGGGTGGTGATGCGAAATCCGGGGATGGCTGGCGATGGACAAGATGTTGTTGGCGAATTGATGTGGTGGCTTACACCCTACGCCTTCTTTTGGGGCGTTGCACAAAGGCAGCGATCAACCCCACCCCCCTACATCTGTGAGGTGGGAGATGGGGTAGTGGGCGATGGGGCAAAAGCTGTGAGTCTTTCCCATGCGCTATGCCCCATTTCTGGGGCCATGCGCATGAGCCCCATGCCCCATGCGCATGTATAAAAACCGGCGCGTCTCTGCCAGCGGCTGGAAAAGAGGCGCAAAAGGTGCTAAAGTAGAAAGAATAGCGCCAGCATTCATATCGCTCATATCAATGTCCATGTTGCACTCTTATTTTGATGCAGACAAGAACGGGCACAAATCCTTTGAGTTGCCCGGTTCCCGCCCCCATTACAACCCCGATCGTCCGGGGCAAGTGGAGCATATTTTCCTAGACCTAGTGCTGAATATTCCCAGTCGCAGCTTTCAGGGGACTTGCAGCATCCGACTGCGTCCGGTGCGCAGCGGGATTGACCGGCTGACACTGGATGCTGTCAATCTGGACATCAAATCGGTGAGGGTTGGCGAAAAAGAGCAACCCTTTGAATATGACGGCGAAAAGCTACAGGTGCGGCTTTTGCCGGCAACCGAAGCTGAAGTGCCGGTGAAGCTTTCAATAGCCTACAGCGCCGAAAACCCCCAGCGGGGAATCTACTTCGTCGCACCCGAAAACCACTGCCCCAACAAGCCGGTGCAAGTCTGGACACAGGGAGAAGACGAAGACTCCCGCTACTGGTTTCCCTGCTTTGACTACCCGGGCCAATTGGCCACATCGGAAATTCGCGTGCGAGTGCCAAGCGGAATGCTTGCCATTTCCAACGGAGAACTGATCGCGACAGAAGATGCCGGTGAAGAAAAAATCTACCACTGGTATCAAAAACAAATCCACCCCACTTACCTAATGACTCTAGCAGTGGGCGACTTTGCCGAAATTCAGGACAGCTGTAACTTTGTCCCCGTCACCTACTACGTGGAAAAAGGCAGAGAAGAAGACGCCCGCCGCAGCATGGGCAAAACGCCGGCGATGATTCAATTTTTCAGCGAAACCTTCGGCTACCCTTACCCCTTCCCCAAATACGCCCAAGTATGCGTCGATGACTTCATCTTTGGCGGTATGGAAAACACTTCCACCACCTTGCTGACAGACAGGTGCTTGCTAGACGAACGGGCGTCTCTAGACAACCGCAGCACCGAAAGCCTCGTCGCCCACGAACTGGCGCACCAGTGGTTTGGCGACTTAGTGGTGATCAAACACTGGTCCCATGCGTGGCTCAAAGAAGGCATGGCCTCCTACTCAGAAGTGCTGTGGACAGAACACGAATACGGCGCAGAAGAAGCCGCCTACTACCGGCTCAAACAAGCGACAAACTATCTTGCCGAAGACGCTGAGCGCTACCGCCGCCCAATCGTCACCCACGTCTACCGGGAACCGATTGAACTGTACGACCGGCACCTTTACGAAAAAGGAGCCTGCGTCTATCACATGATTCGCGCCGAACTGGGAGACGAACTATTTTTCAAAGCCATTGGCACCTTCATTAAAGACAGCGCCCACTCAACCGTTGAAACCGTTGACCTGCTGCGGGCGATAGAAAAAGCCACCGGTCGCAACCTCCTATTTCTCTTTGACCAGTACGTTTATCGCGGCGGTCATCCAGATTATAAAGTGGCGTATTCTTGGGACGCCGAGAGTAAACTTGCTAAAGTCACGGTAACTCAAACCCAGGCGAAAGAAAACAGCAATGGTGCCGGGAATAACTTGTTTGACCTGAAACTCCCCATTGCTTTTGGCTATGTCCAGTCAGAGAATGCCGGGATTGGGGGATTAGGGGATGGCGAACAAACAATCCCCAAATCCCCTAATCCCGGCCCCCAGACACAATTCAAAACTTTCAGCGTGCGCGTGCGCGAGCGGGCTCAGAGTTTTTATTTCCCCTTAGAAGAAAAGCCGCAATTTGTCAGTTTTGATGCCGGCAATCACGCCCTCAAAACCGTGACGCTGGAGTGCCCGATTCCGGAACTGAAAGCGCAGTTGAAGTTTGACCCAGACCCGATTTCGCGCATTTATGCCGCAGAGGCGCTGGCGAAAAAAGGCGGTTTGGAGGCGGTGAGGGCGCTGTCAGAAGCGCTGCAAACTGACCGCTTCTGGGGCGTGCGGGCGGAAGTGGCCAAACAGCTGGCGGAGGTGAAGCTCGAGCAGGCGTTTGAAGCTTTGGTTTCTGGGCTTAAGGATTCTGAAGCGCGGGTGCGGGCGGCGGTTGTGGAGGCTCTTGGTAAAATTAAGACGGAGGAGAGCTATGCGGCGCTGGAGCCAGTGGTGGAAAAAGGCGATCCCAGCTACTATGTGGAGGCGGCTGCTTGTCGTGCGGTGGGCGCGATTGCCGGTGCCAAACTTAGCGACAAGTTGAAGGAAGAGAAGGCTCTCAAGCTGCTGGAATTGGTGCTGGGAGAGCGAGCCGGTTGGAATGAGGTGGTGCGATCGGGTGCGATCGGGGGGCTGAGCCAGATGAAGACTTCGCAACAAGCGCTCAATATTATTCTGGAATATACGGATATTGGGGTGCCGCAAGCTTTGCGTTTGGCTGCGATTCGCGCTCTGGGAGCGATTTCTGCGGGTCAGATGCCGGCTGATTTGGAGCGGATTTTGCAACGTCTCAAGGAAATGTCGCGGGAAACATTTTTCCTGACGCAAGTGGCGGTTGTGGCGGCGCTGGGGCAAATGGAGACAGTGAAGGCGATTGGCATTCTGCAATCTTTGGCGGAGCAAACGGCTGACGGGCGGGTGCGCCGCATTGCTGAGGAGGCGATTGGCAAGGTGCAGAAAAATGCCGGTTCTGATCAGGCGGTCAAGCAGTTGCGCGAAGAACTCGACCAGTTGAAGAAGGAGAATCAGGAGTTGCGCAGCCGGTTGGAGAATCTGGAAGCGAAGGCCAAGTAGTGGCGTAGGACAGGCGTCCCGCCTGTCCTTTTCTTAATCCCCTAGGCGCGAACTTTGGCGCGGCTGACTGTGGCCAGGGATTCCACCAAGCTGCGAACGGCGGCAATCATGGCCACTTCGCTGTCCAGGCGGTTGATAGCGCTCCCGACGCCAACACCAAGAGCGCCGGCGGCGATCGCCATCGGTGCGGTGACGCTGGAAATCCCGGAGGCGCACAGCACCGGCACGGATACGGCGCGGGAGATTTGGTAAGCTGCAGCTAGGGTGGGGGCGGCTTTTTCAATCAGCCCCAGGGTGCCGGCGTGAGCGGGGGCGCTGCTTGTGCCGCCTTCGGTTTGGATGATGTCGGCACCGGCTTTGACGAGTTCTTCGGCGAGTGTCACTTGTCGGTCGAGTTCCAGGATGTGGGGAACTGTGACAGACAGGGTGATGTCGGGAAGCAGCAAGCGGGTTTGGCGAGTCAGCTGCAGGACTTCCGCCGCTTCAAACCGGCGTCCTTGGGCGTAGAAAGCGTCAAAGTTGCCGATTTCAATCAAATCCGCACCGGCTTCCACCGCTGGGACAAACTTCTCTGGCTCCACGGCAGAAACACAGATTGGCAAATTTGTCAAGCTTTTTGCCAGCCGCACTAAGTCGGAATCAGCGGCAATATCGACAAAAGTAGCGCCGCCAAAGTGGGCTGCTTTGACGGTGCTCGCCACGCTGTGGCTGTTAAAATTAGTCAGGCCGGTGATAACCTTGAGGGCGCGTCCTTGCTCAAATGCACGCTGCAGTGTTGTAAGCACGGTCATTTTCTTTCCGTTTCAGTAATAGCAACAATTATTGTGACACGCCCGCGCGACGGGGAACCAGTGGGAGCCGGTTGATATAGCACTGGCCAAATTGGTTAGGACGTAGGACAGGCGTCTCGCCTGTCCTCGGTAGGGCTAAAGCCCAACTACAAACCTTTTCAAGTCAGAGCCTCCAGAAGCTCGTTCCCAGCCTGAGGCTGGGAACGAGGAAATTATCCTCAGATCAGGCGGTTTGCGAAAGGATCTGGCGCAGGGGAATTTCAATGATAAACTCCGTGCCCTCGCCTGGTGCGGACACGCACCGCAAACTGCCGCCGTGTTTTTTCACCACAATTTGGTGCGAAATTGACAGCCCGATGCCGGTGCCCTTGCCTACTGGTTTTGTCGTGAAGAAAGGGTCAAACAGCTTGATGCGGACTTTTTCTGGCATGCCCGGGCCGTTATCTGCAATTATTACCGCGACTTTCCCATTATTCGTGATTTCGGTGCGGATGTGAATCGTATTGGTATTTTCTTTAATTTCCTCTGGCGCTCGCCCTTTGTTGCGATCCTCCAAAGCGTCAATCGCATTCGCCAGGATATTCATAAATACCTGGTTCAGCTGGCTGGCATAGCACTCCACCGGCGGCAAACTGCTATACTCTTTAATCACCTGAATCGCGGGTCGGTCTGGTTTGAATTTCAGCCGGTTGTGCAAAATCAGCAAGGTACTGTCAATGCCATCGTGGATGTTCACCGGCTTCATTTCCGCCTCATCCACGCGGGAGAAAGTCCGCAACGACTGAACAATCTCCCGGATGCGGTCAGCGCCCACCTTCATCGACCCCAGCATTTTGGGCAAATCTTCCATCAGAAACTCCAAGTCAATCGCTTCGATCTCCTCTTCAATCTCCGCACCCGGTTCGGGAAACTTCTCGCGATAAAGCTCTAGGAGGTTGAGCAAATCTCGCGTGTAGTCGTGCGCGTGAGTGAGATTCCCGTAGATAAAGTTAACGGGATTGTTAATTTCGTGGGCCACACCGGCAACCAGCTGTCCCAACGAGGACATTTTTTCACTCTGCACCAGCTGAGTTTGGGCGTGCTGGAGTTCTTGCAGCGCTTCTTCCGCTTGCAAAGCTTTTTCTTGCGCCAGCGCTTCCGACTCCCGCAAGGCAGCATTTGCGGTTTCCAGTTCTTGATTCTTGACCTCCAGCTGCTGGGAGTAAGTTTGCAACTGCTGGTAAAGAATGGCATTTTCCAGGGAGATAGCAGCTTGGGTGCAAAGCAGGGAAAGCACTTCCAGCCGATCGCAAGTAAAAGCTCCTGCAGTCAGGCGATTCTCTAAATAGAGAATAGCCAGCAGTTTGCCTTGATAAGTGACCGGCAAACCCAAGACAGACTTGGGCTGGTGGCTGACAATATAAGAATCTTCAGTAAACAGTCCCTGATTGACTGCATCATTTAGGACGACTGTTTCTCCGGTACTGCGCACATAGTTGATAACCGATACAGGCAAATCCGGGCATTGCGAAACCGGCACAAAAGGAAGAGCAATCAACCCATCTCGCTCAGCAGCGGCTTCGGCGGCTAGAATCAACTGTCTATCTGACTGTCCGGGTTGCGCCTGCGAGTGCAAAAACAGCAAACCTTTTTGTGCGCCGGCGTTCTCAATAACAATCCGCATCAACTTATCCAGCAAGCTGTCGAGAACGATTTCTACCGAAATCGCTTGCGACGATTTCAGAACTGCGGAAAAATCCAGCACCGCCAGCAAATTGCCGGTGGTCGTCGCTTTTGTCGTGCGAGTCACATGGATTTCCTCTGGCTGTTTGGCGGTAATGTGAGAGAGGAACTGGGGATAGGTTTGTTCTAAGTCTAGCACTTTTGCGACGGCTCCCCAGCGAATGTATCCGTAGTAGGCATCCGTGAGATAGGCGCGAGCGATCTTTTCTTTCCCGCCAGACAAGTAAAACTCCGCCGCAAGCTCACACGCCAGCGCTTCTTCCTGGATGTAGCCCTGTTCTTTTGCGCCTTGAATGGCGCGGTCATAATATTCCATCGCTTCCAGGATGCGCCCCAACAC
Source organism: Oscillatoria sp. Prado101 (assembly GCA_025454445.1). GTDB lineage: Bacteria > Cyanobacteriota > Cyanobacteriia > Cyanobacteriales > Oscillatoriaceae > Oscillatoria. The sequence continues at coordinate 11,093 of JALOOK010000073.1, forward strand.
CCTATTGAGTTCCGCTTCCACCAAATCGCACTTGTGCTGGAAGTTACAGGGAGCGTGACTTGCCCACAGCCGCATCTTTTCTTGGTTTAACTCCACTTGCTGGAGGTATTGCTGCTGTTCGCAGGGTTCAGCGCTGGGATACAGGGCGAGAAGTTGCAGGGAATAGTAGAAGTTGTGGGTGGCAACAGTCATAAATCCCATTGCCGAATTTGCGTACTCAGCCGCCCGCTTGGAATATTCTATCGCCCGCGAGCAATCTTTAAATAAATAACAGACAATCCCTTTGGCCAGGTAGATCGAAAAAAGTGAAGTGCGGTTCTGCGTTACTATTAAACGGGGCAGCATTTCAGTTTCATCCAAGCTGGAGCCAATCAGCTGAGTGGGATTGCCGGCACTTCCTCGTCCCATGAGATTCTCAACCAGCTGCTTCCATATGCGGGCGTAGTAAACCGCATATTCTTGCTTGAATTTCAGCGAGACATCCAGGGCTTGACTGAGCTGCTGCTCCACTGTTTCTAGGCGCTCGCCCATCAAT
>JALOOK010000074.1 GCA_025454445.1 Oscillatoria sp. Prado101
CAGGGTGTCATCCGATGAAGCGGAAACCGCCTTTTGTCCGTTGGGAGTGATGGCGACTGCATATACCGAGTTGGTATGCCCGGTGAGAGTCAGCACCGGCTCGACGCTGTTTAAGTCCCAGATTTTCAGGGTGTCATCCGATGAAGCGGAAACCGCCTTTTGCCCGTCGGGGGTGATGGCGACTGCATGTACTGAGCCGGTATGCCCGGTGAGAGTCAGCACCGGCTCGCCGCTGTTTAAGTCCCAGATTTTCAGGGTGTGATCCTCTGACGCGGAAACCGCCTTTTGCCCGTCGGGGGTGATGGCGACTGCTTCTACCGAGTTGGTATGCCCGGTGAGAGTCAGCACCGGCTCGCCGCTGTTTAAGTCCCAGATTTTCAGGGTGTCATCCGATGAAGCGGAAACCGCCTTTTGCCCGTCGGGGGTGATGGCGACTGCATGTACCCAGCCGGTATGCCCGGTGAGAGTCCGCACCGGCTCGCCGCTATTCAAGTCCCAGATTTTCAGGGTTTCATCCCATGAAGCGGAAACCGCCTTTTGCCCGTCGGGGGTGATGGCGACTGCCAATACCTGGCCGGTATGCCCAGTGAGTGTCAGCACCGGCTCGCCGCTATTCAAGTCCCAGATTGTCAGGGTCTGATCCTCTGAAGCGGAAACCGCCTTTTGCCCGTCGGGGGTGATGGCGACGGCTTTTACCCAGCCGGTATGCCCGGTAAGAGTCAGCACCGGCTCGCCACTATTCAAGTCCCAGATTTTCAGGGTTTTATCCCCTGAAGCGGAAACCGCCTTTTGCCCGTCGGGGGTGATGGCGACTGCATTTACCGTGCCGGTATGCCCGGTGAGTGTCAAGATCGGCTCGCCGCTATTCAAGTCCCAGATTTTCAGGGTGCTATCCCATGAAGCGGAAACCGCTTTTTGCTCGTCGGGGGTGATGGCGACTGCATTTACCCTGTTGGTATGTCCGGTGAGAGTGCGCAGGAGCGCACACCCTGGGGGGGTCAGGTTGGGCGTCAGGGGGCGCAGCCAAAGTTCCCGTTTCCACTGTTTTGCTCGCTCCAGCATTGCCTGAATGTCTGGATTTCCCCCTTCCCCCTCCTTTTTCAAGGCGGATTGGGGGGGTTCGAGCAAGCGCCCCAGCAATTGCTCCACCAGTTGCGTTTTATCCCGTTCCAAAATGTGCGCCGACAGTCGAATCGCCCCTTGAATCAATGTCAGAGTTTTCGCTCGCTCCCCAGACAGGCTCAGATCAGGATTGCTGCCCAGAGTATAATCGTCAATGAGCGGCTGCGCCCCCAAGGCAGAAACTTTGGCCTCGATGAAATGGAAGTCAGTCAGCCAGCGGTACAATTGCTTGCCTCGCCCCGCCTTGGCCATGTGATTGGGTAAATGCTTTAAGGCATACTCCCTGTCTTCTGGCAACAGGCTGTCCAACTGTTGCGCAATATCCGTGACTCCCAACCCACCCGTCAGCTGATCAACAATCCGAGCGTTAATTTTTTCAATGAACGTCATCGCCATACGCCTCAAGAATATCGTTGCGAGCTAGAAATTCGCCGAAGCTTTTGTGATAGAGGGCGTAGCGGGTTTCGCCACCCACCGGCACCGAAGCGCAAAAACTGCTTCCACTCGTCGAGTACCTGCTGCACCGTCAGCGCCTTTTCCCCAGACAATTTCGCAAGCAGCCGGCGTGAGACGGGTTCACCAGCTTGAGCGAGGACGTACACAATCGCCACCTTGTGCATGGGCAGGGGATTGGACATCATCCCCATCCGCCCCCAGTGACGCTCGTAATATTGCTCCAAACCTTTCGGCAAATTCTCTAGTTTCAAATCTCGGTACGCACCCTTCTCGATGTCCTCCAGCACATAGCGCAGGTACATGAAATTATTCTCGCTCTTCTCCGCCACCGCCGTCACGAACGCCTCAACCGGCAATCCCTGACTGGCAACCCACTCCTGCAGCTTCCCACTGATGCCGGTGCGTTTTTGAATATAGCTCTTGACATCTTCCAGACTCTCAGCAGGGTACTCCATCAAGTCAAAAGTCAGCTCGTTACTGACGTGCAAAGGCAGGGTTTGCGGTCGTTTCGACACAATGAAGTAAACCCCATCCGGCAAAGAATGGGGCAAGTAAAGCACATTACTCCCGGAAGTCTGGCTTTTCAAATCCACCTCATCCAGAGCGTCTACCACAATCACCAGCTTTTTCCCGCCCAGTTTAGCGCTAACTTCCCCCAGCAGCCGCGCCAAAAAGTTGCCGTCCGCTGTCGCGTTTGCAGGCAGTGTGGTATAATCCAGCTGGAAACCTTTAACCAACTGCGTGCAGACATTCTCCAGAAATTGCTCAGCGCGGGTAATGCCTTGGGATTGCACGTTAAAATGTGCCACACACCGCCAATTCATTGCCAGCACGCACATGGCCATAATCGCGCTTTTGCCAACGCCCGGTTCCCCTTCCAGGATAAAATAGCCCTTAGGATTCTTGCGCACGAACTCCTGAATCGCCGCGAAGACAAATTTCCGCCCAACGAAGTCTCGCGTCTTCTCCTGAATAATCGTCTCGCACTCGTAGGGAAGCGGAAGGCGCGGCGCGGAAGTGTCTGCAAGTTTTTCCAACACTTCCCGAATCTCCGCTAAATCAGTGCGGATGCCAACTCCTGCTGTATCCAGCCGCGCTATTAGCTGGCACATCTGGTCTTGAGTCGCCACCCCCTGCAATTTTCCCAGAATCTCTCCCGCCTGAAGCCCCAACTGCTGGAGATAGCCGAGCGCCTCGGTGTGCAACTCCAGCAGCATCCCCGCAAAGGCTTGACTGTCCCGTTTCAGCACCTGGCGAAAGGCGCGGGGAAAGGTGGCGTGCAGCTCGCCGGCAACTGCTTTTATTATATCACAATCGAGCGTTTTGTGTTGAGAGCGAGCCAAATCGTTGAGGAAGTTTTCCCAGGTAGCCGCGTCGGAGCCGGTGACTGTGGCAAACTCTGTAGAGTCGGGGGAAAAAATCTTGGCCAGCTGAGCTTCAGGAATCAGGAGAGAAGTTGCCGGTGCGCCGGCTTTTGTGTTAAGATTCAGCCAATAGTCAGCGGTTTTGCCGGCGAGCTGACAGAGGTCTTGTTGTGGATAAGGCAGCTTCTTGCGCTCCGCAATCTCAATCAGAGCGTCAGATTTAGCCGCCGCTATGATAACAAGGCTTATAGCTTCTCCTGCCGCTTCTGTCAAGTCGCGACTGTGGAGAATTTTATCACTGTTAGTGAGCTTCTCAACCAGATAATTGCCCAATTCAGTCGCCGTCATATTGCCGGCGACACTAGCGGCGATAGTTGAGAGCACATTAGCCGCCAGCACCCCACCCGATGCCGGTCCTCCCAAAGCGGTGGCGAGCGTTTGTCCCACTACCAGCAATGCGCTCCATCCCAGCAGCTTAATTTTAGTATTCATTTCCATGATTGCCACAGAGAGAATTTCCTGAGATTCTCTTGGCATAGCACAATTGCTGTTAAATTACAAGGGGAGCGTAGAAAATGCTGGGGATGGACAGCAAGCCGGTGAATTGCGCCGAATACACCCCAGAAACCCGGTTTCTTTAAGAAACCGGGTTTCTCAGTCCCTCACTCCTACGAAAACCGCTATAATTGATATCTTCCGCAGCGGGATGCCGGCGTCTTTCCGCATCTGGAAAGACGCCAGATATCGCGTTTTTACATTATTGTAACTCGTAGGGGGGTTCCCTATCCCACCGGCACGGATGGAGGTGGGTTCCCGCGCGAGGGAACTACTCCGATCCCACCCTTCCCGATGGAGGTGGGTTCCCGCGCGAGGGAACCCACCCTACCCCGCTCAAGGGTGTTCTTGAGTTAATATTATACCATGCCCCATGCCCCATGTCCCATGCCCAATTATCAATGCCAAATCCCCAATGATTGATGCAAAATTGTTAGTAGTCGCCACCGGCAATACTGGTAAATTGCGGGAAATGCAGGAGTATTTGACTGATTTAAACTTGCAACTGGAGCTAAAGCCAGACGAACTTGATATTGAGGAAACCGGCACCACATTCATGGAAAACGCTTGCCTGAAGGCGTCGGAAGTGGCCAAAGCAACGGGCCGGTGGGCGATAGCGGATGATTCTGGTTTAGAAGTGGACGCTCTCAACGGTGCACCGGGGGTTTATTCCGCTCGTTATGGCAAAACCGATGCTGAGCGGATCGACCGGCTGCTGCGGGAGTTGGGGGAGGAAAAGAACCGGCAAGCGCAATTTGTCTGTGCGGTGGCGATCGCGCGTCCTGACGGTGCGATCGCTCTGCAAGTAGAGGGGAAGTGCCGGGGGGAAATTCTCCACGCTCCAAGGGGTGCCGGCGGTTTCGGCTATGACCCGATCTTCTATGTCCCAGAGCACGACCAGACCTTTGCGGAAATGACGCCGGTGCTGAAGCGGCGCTACAGCCATCGGGGTCAAGCGTTCCAAACCCTTCTCCCCATGCTGGGTTCAGTGCTGGACTGCTGAATCAGCCGACAGGGGGTGAGGGGGGGGAGGTGCTGGCGTTGCACCAGGAGCGTGGGAACTTTTTCTCCAGGCGCTTTAATCCCCTCAAGCTCCCCCTCCCCGCATGCGGGAAGGGGGTTGGGGGGTGGGGTTCTTTGAGCCGGCGCTGTGCGCAACGCCGTGGGAGTCGAACTCCGCCACTTTCCCCCATTCTCATCCAGGAGAGTCTAAATCGCTTCCTCGTTCCGTTCGCCGGTGCGAATGCGGATAATTTTCTCGACCGGCGAGACGAAGATTTTACCATCCCCAATCTCGCCGGTGCGGGAGGCCGAGACGATTTTGTCTATTACCATATCGACCTGATCGTCGTCAACAACAATTTCGACTTTGAGCTTTTGCAGGAACTCGACGGTGTACTCGGAACCCCGGTATCGCTCGGTTTGGCCTTTCTGACGCCCAAAGCCTCGGACTTCGGAAACGGTCATGCCGACAATGCCGGCGTTGACCAGGGCGATTTTGACTTCATCCAGTTTAAATGGCCGTATAATGGCTTCTACCTTTTTCAAGCTCGTCGCTCCTTAGTGTATAAGTCGGTTAGCTTCCTGTAACTTATATCATTGAGGCGGGGGCGAGAGGAGAGCTGTATGATAAATTCAGGAACCGGGGGGCAACAAAACTGCCAGCTGAATCCTGGGAACAGGATTGAAATAGACGACGAGAGCGTTAAGCGCCCGCCGCGAGAGCCCGGAGTGCGGGAGAGTGAGCCCCCTTCTGGAACGCGCTCGTCGCTCCTTACCTCGGACTGTGTTTATTCAGCCCGGGTTGTCCCCACCGGCGATGCGGTTGTGGAGTGGGTGGCGGAAGGCATAGAGCAACTCACCGGCTACAGCGCCCTTGAGGTGAGGGCCCGGGGGGGCTGGGGGTGCTGGATTCATCCGGAGGATTTGCCTAAATACCAGCAGTTTGCCCGGGAAATCGCGGCGAATCGAGCCGGTGCGGTGGAGTACCGGATTTTCACCAAGCAGGGGGAGGTGCGGTGGCTGCTGGATATGGCCCGACCGGCAGGGGATGGGGCTTCTGGAAGTGGCGCTGCGAGCAGGAACGGCTCGGGTGTGCGGGTTGCCGGTGCGGTGTTCTCTCCATGCCGTTTGCAGGAGTCAGCCGGTCAAAAATTGTCCCCACCGCCGCCTGATGTGACTGTACCACCGGAAGAGCGGCTGTTGCCGCCGGAGGGAGAGGCAACCAACTGCATGCAGGTGTCTGAGGAGCTGTGGCAAATTACCGATCAGTTGCGAGCGGTTTTGGATGCGGTGCCGGGAAGTGTGGCCTGGATCGGAGCCGATTTGAAATACTTGGGCGTAAACCGCTATTTAGCCAAAGCCTTCAACATGCGCCCAGAAGCTTTTGTGGGCCGGCCCATCGGCTTTCTGGAGTCGGGCTCGCAAACAGTGGTGTTCGTGCGGCAGTTTTTTGCCAGTGCCGAGTCAGAAGCTTCGGCAGAAGTGGAGTGGGAGGTGAATGGCACTCCGTTTAAATATCTGATAGTAGCGCAGAAGTACATGCAAGGGCAAGCCGCTGTGGTGGTGGGGATTGACATCAGCCAGCGCCAGCAAGCGGAGGCAGAACTGCGCCACTCTCAAGCCACGATTCAGGCGTTTTGTGAGGTGCAAGCCGCCAGCGAACTGAGTTACAGCGAGCGCCTGCACCGGCTGTTAGAGCTGGGATGCCAGTGGTTCGGGCTCTCTACCGGCATGTTGGGACGGATTGAAGGGGATCGGATCTCGGTGATGGCGGCGCACTCGCTCGACACTGGCATCGCCACTGGCGCTGTTTTCGATTTGCCGCAGGGGGAGTGCCGCGAATTATGGCTTCCCAAAAGAATCGTCAGCTCATGGTCCCGGACATCAAAAGGGCAGTGCCATCTGTCCTGCGCCGGTGTGGAAATCGAGGCGTATCTCGGTGCGCCGGTGCTGGTGGGGGGGGAGGTTTACGGCACGCTCTGCTTTTTTCAATCCAGCTGCGGGGATTCTGCTGACATCAATCAAGCCCTGGCGCTTCCTGAATTTATTGTGCACTCACTGGCTCCCCGCCACCGCAAGTTCAAAACGGTGGAAAAAGAGTTGCTGAAGCTAATGGCGCAGTGGGTGGGGGGTGAGATTGAGCGCCAGGAAGCCGCCGCCAAGCTGCAGCAACAGTTCGACCGCGCTTTGCTGCTGAGGCAAATTACTCAGGAGATTCGCCGCAGCTTGGACACTCAGCAAATTTTGCAGACGACTTGCAATTTACTGGGGAGTGCGTTTGGCGTCAGTCGCTGTTTGCTGTTTGTTTATGAAGGGGAGTCAATGTGCCGGTTGCGCTGTCTGGCGGAGTATCTAGCACCGGGGCAAACATCGACACTGGATGTGGAAATTCCGGTAACAGGCAACCCCCACGCAGTCCAGACAATGCTTCAAGACCGGGCGCTGCCGATAGCAGATGTCAGCACTCATCCTTTGATGAAATTGTCTCTCGCCCGCTGCTTGCAGTTTGGAGTGAAATCCATGTTGGGGATTCGCACTTCTTATCAGGGGGAACCCAATGGGGTGATTTCTTTGCACCAGTGCGACGAGTTGCGGGAGTGGAAAGAAGATGAAATCGAATTGCTGGAAGCGGTGGCGGAGCAAGTGGGGATTGCTCTAGCGCAAGCCCGCCTGCTGGAGCAAGAATCCGGGCAGCGCCAGCAGCTGGCTGAGCAAAATTTGGCGCTGGAACGGGCGATACAGGCAGCAGAAGCGGCTAACCGCGCTAAGAGCGAATTCCTGGCAATGATGAGCCACGAAATCCGCACGCCCATGAATGGGGTAATTGGCATGAGCGGCTTGCTGCTGGATACGGAACTCGATGAGGAGCAGCAAGAATATGCCGAAACGGTTCGCAGCTGCTCTGAGGCGCTGCTGACTATTATTAATGATATCCTGGATTTCTCTAAAATTGAGTCCGGGAAGCTGGAGTTGGAGGAGCAGCCGTTTGAGCTGCGAGCTTGTATTGAGGCAACTCTGGCGCTGCTGGTTCCTAAGGCTGCAGAGAGGGGCTTGCAGCTGGAATATCGCTTTGTTGGGCCGGTGCCGCAAGTGGTGCTTGGGGATGTAACGCGGTTGCGCCAAATTCTGGTGAATTTGCTGAGCAATGCGGTTAAGTTTACGGATGCCGGTGAGGTTTCGCTGCTGGTTACAGCACAAAAGATACAGAATGGGTTTACATCCCGTTTCCAGGTTTTAGCCGACCCCAAATTTGGCAGCGCTCGCGATTACTCGGTTTGGGAAATCCAATTTGCTGTTAAGGACACCGGCATCGGCATTCCAGCTGACAGCATGAACCGTCTGTTTAAGTCTTTCAGTCAGGTGGACGCTTCTACGACGAGGCGCTATGGCGGTACGGGACTGGGTTTGGCGATTAGTCAGCGGTTGAGTGAAATGATGGGGGGTCGGATGTGGGTCTGCAGTGGGGGCGCGATGGCTGGAAATCACCCGCCTGACTGGCAGCCGCCGGCGGCACAAACTCGGGGATCTACGTTTTATTTTACTGTGGTTGTCCGCGCTCTCCAACCCGCTATGCCGGCAACCAATGACGATCGGGGCGAAGAGCAGCCGGAACAGGAGATATCCCCACTAGCAGACCGGCTTCCCCTGCGGATTTTGCTGGCGGAGGACAACCGGGTGAACCAGCGAGTGGCGCTGCTGATGCTGGAGAGGCTGGGGTATCGGGCGGATGTGGCGGGGAATGGGCTGGAGGTGCTGCAAGCTTTGCGCCGGCAGCCTTATGATCTGGTGCTGATGGATGTGCTGATGCCGGAAATGGACGGTCTGACGGCAACTCGTTCGATCGGCGAGCAATGGGCACCGGGCGAGCGCCCCCGGATTGTGGCCATGACTGCTGCTGCCATGCAGGAAGAGCAGCAAAACTGTCTGGATGCCGGTATGGATGACTTTATCAGCAAACCCCTGCGTCTTGAGGAACTCAGGAGAGCTTTGGAGCAGTGCCAGCCATTAGCTCCTTTTAAGGATTAGGGCCAGAAACCGGGTTTCTTCTGAGGTAGAGAAACCCGGTTTCTTTTTTCTCGTTTCTCGTTCCCAACCTCAGGCTGGGAACGCAATCTGGAGGCTCTGCCTCCTTTCAACGGAAAAGCAGGTTAAAAGCCTAAGAGCTTAACACCTAAAACCTATAGCGGTTTTTTTATGAGTGAGGTACTGAGAAACCCGGTTTCGTCAAAGTTACCGGGTTTCTGGTCCTTCATCCAACTGAAAACCGCTATAATCCCTAGCGAATCGGGTTGTGTACTGTCACCAATTTTGTGCCGTCGGGAAAGGTGGCTTCTATTTGCACTTCTTGTACCATTTCCGGCACGCCTTCCATCACGTCTTCCCGCGTTAGCAATGTGGTGCCGTAAGCCATTAAATCTGCGACGGTGCTGCCGTCTCTGGCTCCTTCCATAATCGCGGCGGAAATGTAGGCGACTGCTTCTGGGTAGTTGAGTTTTAAGCCTCTGGCTTTGCGGCGTTCCGCTACGAGGGCGGCTGTGAAAATCAGCAATTTGTCTTTTTCTTGCGGTGAGAGTTGCATTGCTATTCCTGGTGTTCTGGTGGTATAATGTTCTCTAGTTCTGCGATGAGGACTGGCAGGTCTTCGGTGACAGTCCTCCACACAACATCCAGTCTTATATCGAAATAGGCATGGACAAGGCGATTTCTCATACCGATCATTTGCGACCAGGGGATTTGTGGCAATTCCTCCCGGCGCTCTTTTGTGATGCGAGAAGCTGCCTCACCGATAACTTCGAGACATTGGACGAGCGCCCGTACCAGCATCCGGTCAGTGTCGAGGTCGCTCCTGGTTCTGTTTTGAGCAAATGAAACAGCCTCTGTTGCTGCGTCGAGTATGTGACGCAGGCGTACTGGGTCATCAATGAACATAAATCACCTCTGCGGAGTCAAGAACTTTCTGCCGGAAATAGCGACTGAGTTCTTCAGGTGTTCGCAAATCCACTTTGCGCCCTAACATTTCAGTGAGTTCAATCTCCATGCCGGCTAACTTAAAAAAACCGGGGCATTTATCTGGCTCAAATTCTACCAGCAGATCCACATCACTGTCAGGGCGGAAATCACTGCGCAGGACAGAGCCAAACAGTGAAAGTTTGCTGATGTGATTGCGCCGGCAAAATTCGGCTATCTTGTCGTGAGGGATGTGAATGGGTAATTGGTCGATCATCGCGGCACCTCGCTGGCGTTCAGGTTGGCCAAACTCGCGGGGGACAGGCGGGACTTCCCCAGAAGGATTGGCGCAATAGCTGCCAAACTCCTATAAACCAGTTTCTCACTTCGGGGGTAGAATTGCCACGATATCTGCAAAGTAATCCATCTGTGAGGCGGGTTGCGCCGGCTTCTCCTTGATGGAAACCCTCACCCCCAACCCCTCTCCCGGGGGGAGAGGGGAGAAGACTCTCACCCCCAACCCCTCTCGCAAGCTGAGCGAGGGGAGAAAAAAGCGAGCGGGCTTTTTCCACTAATTCTGGTGTCACCGGCTCCCCAATCCAGGCGAGACTTCCCACCACAGGCTGTCCCCCTAATCCGTGGGGGCTGTTGAGGGTTTCTTCCCCACCGATTAATTGCTGCCGGTCAATCCAGAGGGGGCGTCCTTGCTGCCAAATTTCGGTGTGCGATCGCCAAACCCCTTGCAAAAATTGCTCCCCTCTGGCGCTGCGCCCGAACCGGGTAATTTCCCAAATCAGTACGCTCGCGAGTGGTTCCAATTCCACGCGCAAATCTTGCCGGTATATAGCATTATTATACACGATAGTTTCTTGGGGCAACCACTCCAAACAAGCGCCACCGGCTATTTTAATTTGCGCGGTCTGTCTGGCTTCTAAGCCGTTAGTGCGATAAATTTTGCCGGCTGCTGCGGTGGTGATTAAGGCGCGGGTGTCGGGGTGAAGAGTAATGTCGAAACAGAGACGATCTCCGCCAACGACACCGCCGGCTGTGTGCAAGATAACGCTGTGACAGACAGCGGGACCTTCGGGATAAAAGGGGCGCTGTACCTTTAAGGGCGCTCCCACTCGCTCGCCAATTAGCTGTGCTGTGCCGGTGCGGTTGGCGTAAATTAGGTTGAGGCTGCCTTGCCAGCCAGAGTCTGGGGTATCTGTGGGTTGAGGGGTGGGAAACTGCTTCACAAATGTTAAATCTATGCTATTCTACCCAAAGTAGCATGAAACTGAGGTACTGAGAAACCCGGTTTCGTCAAAGTTACCGGGTTTCTGGAGCATAGAGAATCGCTATATTGGAGCAATGAATTATGCCGGCAACCCCGGAGAGCCTACAAAAGTTTGTCACTTACTGGAAGCAACACATTACAGGAGATGAAAAGGGAGAGGCGCAGGTATTCCTCGACCGCTTCTTTCAGGCATTTGGCCACGAGGGAGCGCTGGAAGCCGGTGCGATTTACGAGGAACGGGTCAAGCAAGGAAGCCAAAAGGGTAAAACCGGCTTTGCGGATTTGGTGTGGAAACCCCGCGTGCTGATTGAGATGAAAAAACGGGGGGAAAACCTGAGCAAACATTACTCCCAAGCGTTTGATTACTGGACGCGGTTGGTGCCAGATCGCCCCCGCTATGTCTTGCTGTGCAATTTTGACGAGTTCTGGATATTTGATTTTAACACAATGCTGGACACACCGGCAGACAAAGTGCCGGTGTCACAGCTTCCAGAACGCGCCGGCGCTTTCGCGTTTATGGAGTTGGCTGACAGAGTGCCGGTGTTTCGCAATAATCAAGTGGAGATAACGGAAAAAGCCGCAAGTCGAATGGGATTGCTGTTCCGAGAATTGAAAGAGCGCGGTCAGAAACAGGGGTTTGATGAATTAGCGGCGCAGCGGTTTGTTTTGCAGTGCGTGCTGGCGATGTTCGCTGAAGATAGAGGGCTGCTCCCCCAGGATATGTTCATCGCTTGCGTTCAGGAGTGCTTGAGTGGGGCGAATTCTTACGATGTGCTGGGGGGGCTATTCCGGGAAATGAATCAGCCGGGAATTACCCCAGCTGGGCGCTACAAAGGAGTTGATTACTTTAACGGCGGGTTAT
>JALOOK010000498.1 GCA_025454445.1 Oscillatoria sp. Prado101
ACGTTTATTATTGCCCACCGGCTCAGTACAGTGCGCAATGCGGACAGTATTCTTGTGCTGGACAGGGGGATTTTGGTGGAGCAAGGGACTCACGGTGAGCTGATGGCGCGGCGAGGGCTTTACTGTCACTTAGCGCAGCAGCAACTAGACCTGTAATTTCAGAGAAACCCCCAACATCAGTTGCTGGGTGAAGGGCGCTGTACCAAGAGGGTGAACCCCATCCCCCCCCACCGCCGATTCCCCTCACGGGGAGGGGGGAGTAAGAGAAGAGTTCACTGTACTAACAGCGCCTGGGTAATAAACGAAATCTTATGAAAAGATAAAGTTTCTGCAAGGGGCTATTTTGGCCCAGGACGGGGATATCCGTGTTTTTTGCCAAAACAGCTTCATCAAAACTTTAAAAAATGGCAATGCACAGTTAAATTGCAGCTCTCCATTTTAAAGATTCTGTAAAGTTGGCTACAAACCTGCCAAAGTGACCGACAGAAGTAGTAAATTTAGTTTAGACGATTCCGCTCTGCTGTGGGTTCCTCAGAGTAATTCTGTAAAACTACTAAAATGGGCCCTTCGCAGGAAGGGAGGGGGAAGGACAGCGGAAAGGTCAGTGGGTGGCAATCCTGATTGAGTCAAGACAGGTTTCGATTAGGAAAGCGCCAATAACTCTGAATGAAGGAAGAGTAGGAGATTATGAACACTAGCTTCCGAAACCGTTTCGTAACTGGCAGTCCTTTGGGTGCGGCGCAAGCAAATGCCTCCAGTCAGGAGGGCGTTTTGGATCAGCCGGCTGCAGCTGTTGGGCACCCGGTTAGAAACCGGGTTTCTATGCAGGACCTCGGAGAACAACAGAGATTCTCGGCAGTTAGAAACCGGGTTTCTATGCAGGACCTCGGAGAACAACAGAGATTCTCGGCAGAAACCCGGTTTCTGAGCCTTGACGGCGATTTTTGTTCCGACGCTTCTGGGGAAGGAGCTGAGATTTATGGGGGGATCGCTTCTGCGGTAAGTGCACCCCAGATACCGGCTTTTTTGCCGGAGCCATCCCCGCCAGAAACTCCCCAGAAAGCGGTTGCGCCGGTGGGGAATTGGTCGCCCTCGCTGCAAAGTGTGCTGGATCAGCCACCTTCGTCTTTTGCCTTTCGGGTGATGCTGGGGGGTATGGCGTTCTGCGCTGCTTTTGCAGCTTGGGCGTGGGTGGGACAAATAGAAGAGGTGGGACAGGCTCGCGGACAGCTGGTGCCTAAAGGGGAGGTTTATAAGATTAATCCGGTGGAGCTGGGCAAAGTGGCCAGTGTGCCGGTCAAGGAAGGCCAGCCGGTGAGAGCCGGTGCGGTGCTGGTGGAACTGGACACGCAGGTGGCTGTCGGTGAAGTTCAGCGTCTGGAGGAGCAACTGAAGTCCTATTCGGTGGAGTTGAGCCAGAAGCAAACGCTGCTGGAAAAAGCGCGTCTGGAAGCCGGTACTCGTGAGGCGATTGCGGAGGCGGAGATTCAGGCTCAAAAGGCGGCGCTGGCGGCGGCGAAGGAAAAAGCGACCACGACGGCGCAACTGCTCGAGCAACTGAATTCGCAAGCTGCGGCGCATCAAGCTCGTATCGACCGGCTGCAACCGTTGCTGGCGACGAACCAAGAACTGCAGGCGCAGCTCCAGGGAGACGCGGTTGCGGCTAAGGAGCGATTGCAGCGGTTGAAACCGCTGGCTGGCACTAATGAGGAGTTGCTGGCGCAACTGCAGGCGGATGTTGACGCGGCTAAGGAGCGGGTTGAGCGGTTAAAACCGCTGGTGGAACAGGGCGCGATTGCCAAAGAGCAGCTGTATCAAGCGGAGCAAACCCTGCGGGACCGGATTAGCGCGATTACCAAAAATCAGTTGCAAGAGGGGACGAGTTTGAAGGAACAGCTGTTTCAAGCTGAGCAATCTCTGTCGCAGGCGACGCGAGCGATTACCCAAAGCCAGCTGCAAGAGGGTACGAATCTGAAGGAGCAGCTGTTTCAAGCTGAGCAAGCTTTGCGCGACAGCCGACAGTTGATGACTCAAAGGGAGGGCGAAGCTGAGGGAGCGAAAGGGGAAGCTGACCGGCTGAGTGCGGTGCTTTTGAGCAAGGAAGCGGAGGCGCGACGGACTCAGATAGAGTCGCAGCAGCAGGTGCAGCAGCTGGAAGTTGAGCTGACTCAGCTGAAAGCGAAAATTGCTGAGACGCAAACGCTGCTGAATAGCGCTAAGGCAAAGTTAAAGGACAGATTTTTGACTGCGCCGGCGGATGGGGTGGTGCTGTCGCTGAATGTCACCAAACCTGGGGAGGTGGTGCAACCCGGTCAAACGGTTGCGGAGATTGCGCCTAAGGATGCGCCACTGGTGCTGAAGGCGAGTTTGCCGAATCGAGAGGCGGGTTTTGTGAAAACCGGCATGGATGTGAAGGTGAAATTTGACGCTTATCCCTATCAGGATTATGGAATTGTTCAGGGGAAGGTGACTGCTATCTCGCCGGATGCCAAACCGGATGAGAAGTTGGGCGCTGTTTACCGGGTGGAAGTGACTTTGGAGCGGGAGAGTCTGAAAGGCGCTCGCCAAACGGTTGTTTTTAAGGCGGGTCAAACCGCCTCTGCTGATGTTGTCATCCGCCGCCGCCGGATTGCGGATGTGTTGCTTGACCCGATCAAGAAACTGCAAAAGGGCGGTATTGATTTGTAAAACGCTGTGTACTCATCAGGGAGACTTATCATGTTTCGGTCAATCTCTAGCAAAAAAGTCGAAAAGTCCATTTCTGCCGAGCAAGTCCAGCAGATAGTGGGAGCTATCCAGGAACACAAGTATTCTTGGGCTTGTGTTTTGATGCTGCGCTGTGCCGGTTACAATCCTTTGCAGTATATACCCTACCGGACTTACAACCGGCTGCTTAAGGAAAATGAGCTCGGTGAGGGATTGAAGGAGGAGTGCGCCAGTCAGTCTCAGATGGCGAGCGAATGTGTCCCAGCCGGTATGTCACAGTTTCGCGCCGGTGCTGCTGCGCGATCTGTCAGATCGATGGGTTAGACTCGGTTCGGGAGTGCCGGCGATCGCTGCCTATTTGTGATCTAGATCGCACGCCGCGCCGATGTCCTGGGTGAAGATTGACTCAAGATTGGATTTTTAGCCCCAGCAACCCGCACACCCCGCTCTACTTGCCGGTGCGTTTGAGGGAGGGCTTTGGGCAAGCCGGTGTGGGCGATTGAACTGCCTTTACAGAAGCTTTACAATTTAAAGCTTATCAGCTGCCTAATTTAAAGTTTTGATGAATTAGGTTGGCTATTCTTTTTGAAAGTGATCTAAAGAATCAGATAAGAAGAGGCACCGGTGGCTATACAAAGGTTAAACAAACAAACCTGCCATTTTGGCATAATACCTATTGACAGCGCGATTCTGGTTAGCTATGTCTGGATGATTTTAATAATTATGGCCAGATGCCTGGGGGAAATTTTTGATGAATTAGGCGGGCTAGTCTTTGCGTAACTTACATGTAGAATGGCTGAGAGTCAGGCGGGATGGGCTATCCAGATATTTCAGAAACAATCCTGCCATTTTGGCAGACTACCTCTAGACAGTTCGAGTTTGATTGGTTAGTCTATATATATAGAGAGAGGGCGAACAAAGAAAGGTTCCCTCAGATTAAAAGATTTGTGTACTCCCAAGGAGAGTTTTATGTTGATTCGCGATTTAGAACAACTGGAAGTCATTTCTGAAGAAACCCAAGTTGAAGGCGCTGGAAATGCCTACGCTCAAGCGGGAGCTCTGTCATCTGCATATGGTTATGGTGCCTACACCT
>JALOOK010000075.1 GCA_025454445.1 Oscillatoria sp. Prado101
CCGGTGCCGCCTCGATTTCCGCGCCACCGGCGCCTGGAGATTCCACCGGCGCACTGTTTGCCGGTGCCGCCTCCAGTTGCGCCTCCCCCACCGGCACTGGATGCGGGCAGTCTTCGACAGGCGCACTGTTTGCCGGTGCCGCCTCGATTTCCGCGCCACCGGCGCCTGGAGATTCCACCGGCGCACTGTTTGCCGGTGCCGCCTCGATTTCCGCGCCACCGGCGCCTGGAGATTCCACCGGCGCACTGTTTGCCGGTGCCGCCTCCAGTTGCGCCTCCCCCACCGGCACTGGCACTGTTTGGCGGTTCAATTTCCATTTCAGCGTCACTGACAGCCAGTTGAGATCCCACCGGCGCATTGTATGCCGGTTCGGTTTCCATTTCAACCATACTGACAGCCAGTGGAGATTCCACCGGCTCACAAGGTGCCTCAGGTATTGGCGGTGGCGGCGGTGTCGCAGTGTGTCCAGGCGCTTTTGGCGTGCTGGCTTCCTGAATCAATTCGGCGAGATGGGATCGGATTTCGGCATCGGAAACCGCACCGGCATCATAACTAATTGCAATCGATGCCGCCGTAGAGTTGACGCGCACCAGGGTGACACCGGCGACTGATTCGGCCAATTTTTGCAGGCGTCGGGCGTACTGGGGATCGGCGGCGATCTCAGGAACGTGAAAGCGCACCCGCCCCGGAATGGCGTGGGCGATGCTAAAGGCAATCGCCGCCCCACTGGCGACGGCGGAGGGTGCCGGTGCCCCCCCAAAAAAAGGGCGTTGCACAGTAGAAGGATGATTGAAACTTTTTCCACTCATCGAAAACTCCCTCTTACTCCCCCTCCCCGCGTGCGGGGATGGGGTTGGGGGGTGGGGTTCAGAATCCCACAAATCTGCCCCCCCAAAAAAAGAAAATTTTTCCTTCAATTCCCGCACTCTCCCTCTCTCCTGCTGTGGGGTTGGGGGAGGTGGGGGAAGCGAGGGGGAAAAATTCTCTGATCTGGCAATTTCCCCAACAGCCGTCGCTGCCTGGATCTGTTCCATAATCTGGGCGGGCTTTGCCGGAGGCGGCATTTGGGGGCTGGCTGCGGTTGCGGGAGTGGCTTTGTCGAGTTGGTCGAACAGCTGGCGAGCCGTATTTGCCGCAATCATGTAAGCCAAAAGCGCCCGCCAGCCAACAAGTCCCAGCCCTCGGGCGGCAAGCAGCCCTGCAATCACCGGCAGGAACGACCGGCCTTGTTTTTTCCAGAACTCTGCCGACTTCCACGCCGCGAACGGATCGGTCTGGTTTCCCTGTGCCTGGAGAGTGGCTGCCGGTGCCGCACCCCACCCCTCAATAGCAGCCAACAGTTCCGGCAGTGACAGCGCCAAGCTATCGAAGGTAACAGTCAAACTGCCCGTTTTCTGATTTTGGCCAACTTCACAGACACCTTCCAGCTGCCGCAGCTGTGTTGCTATGGCATCCAGTGCCGGTGCGAAATCGGAACCCGCCGCCCGCAGCCTGACGCGCCCCGGGCTGGCATGGGCCACATAGATGCCCCACTCTTGGCGTTGTCCTCTCCCATCAGCCATTCCATTTCTCCAATCCAATCCTGTATCACCTGTTTCTGAGTTCAAGAAGCAAGACGGAAGTCGGGGCGAGTTCGCGCTTGGATGTCTCTCGGTTTCAGAGAATACTGTTGCGACGCCGCAACACTCACCCCCTCTCAACTTCTCGCTAGTCTCGGCGTTTGATTTCCTCGCACAGTACATCTATCGCTTCAACTACCGCCAGACCCGTAGCCAGAACTGTTGCGCTCAAGAACATTATAAATCCTGCCGTCTCAGCCTTCGCTACTAGCGACGTTCCGTAAATTAATGTAAAAGTCGCCGCCCCCAGCAGACCTAACTTAACCGTCATCAGTCTGGAAGCGACTTTCACTTTAACTCTTTTTGAGGTGAGAGTGCTAGCAATATTTAAAATCAGCCGTCCATTTTTTTGTATGTGAGGTGGCTGTCGGTCGCTTTTCATCTTAATCCGATTCCCGTGCATTTCAAAGGCTTGCTGCCATTCCGGGTGACTTTGGTCATTTATCCTCCCAAAAATTTTTACTTTTGTAATGCCATCCAGCTGCCAATCTACCAATTGACTCTCAATAATCTTAATTAAATCTTCATAATTGATTGGCTTCCCCCTCGACCGGTTGATGACAATAATTAATTCATCCTTGGTCAGATGGGCCTTGACGGCAATGGGCCGGTCGGCCAGGGCGACTTGCAGGTCTTTTTGAATTTCAAATGTGCTCACCATCCTGTCACACCCCCTGGGAATTATGGATAAAAGTATGATAGCGGCAGAGCGACACTTTTTCTCGCCCGCTGTTCGGAAGAGAGGAAATAACGCGCCTGCGGCGTGATGCTTCTAGAATACAAGCGCGAGAGCGCCTGGAAACACGGTAGACGGGGGGCTGAGAAACCGGGTTTCTCAATCAATATTTCCGGTGGGAGGCAAGCCTTGGTCGCAGAAACCCGGTTTCTAGGCGACGGGGGCTGAGAAACCGGGTTTCTCAATCAATATTTCCGGTGGGAGGCAAGCCTTGGTCGCAGAAACCCGGTTTCTAGGCGACGGGGGGCTGAGAAACCGGGTTTCTCAATCAATATTTCCGGTGGGAGGCAAGCCTTGGTCGCAGAAACCCGGTTTCTAGGCGACGGGGGCATTTTATTCCGGTCGGGGTGGCAGGGGGCTTTTCAGATACTCAGGTTTCTTAGTGTAATGCAATTTGAGAAAACTGTCAAAAGAATACCACGCCAGCACATACCACGGCACAATTTCCAATTGCAGCCCCTTGACCAGCAACTGCCGTATGGCCAGCGCTCCCAGCCCTACGGGTACTAGAAACCGCAAGTCCACCGCGCCGCCGGTGGCGGCAGAGATGTGCTCGTTCAAGTCAGCAAAAGCATTCGAGACTTCCGCCGCCGCCGCCGATTCTCCGTGAGAGATGTGACCGGCAATCACCCCCACATCCCACAAGCAGGCGGCGATATCATCAAAAACACCCTCCTCATCCCTGTGATGGACGACAATGCTGCCGGTGCTGGCATTCATGCGAACCTCAGAAACATCGTCATGTGCTCTCAGCGCACTAGCGATTTCTTCCATGTAGCGGAGGTTGCGGTGCGTGTCAGGCACTTTCAAGCGAGTCCGCCCCCGCGTCTGACTGACAATTTTGGCCAGCATCGGTTTGCCTGCTGGCTTTAGGCTCGCTCCATTCAGGGGTATTATTTTGGCGTCATTCCCAACCATGATATCTCTCTCTACCTCCCTTAATAAACCTTAATAAATTTTATTCCCCCATAACTTATTTATCAATAAAAAGTGAAGCCACAATAAACCGGGTTTCTGCAATAAACCCGGTTTATGAACCGGTTTCTGTCCCCTGTCTGGCTTAACAATTTCTTGATAAATCGGCTCTTAATCGGAATGTGCCGACGGCGAGATCTCTTGTTGCTTGCTATCGGCGATCTCCGCTTTAGCCTCAGCTACCAGATCCTCAACAACCTCGCCCAATTCCGCAAAAGCCCCTTTACTCTTTTCATAAAGGGCAATGCTGCCTTTAATCGCCGCTTTGGCAACCGGTTTGCCAACCCCAGCCACGATTGGAATCAGGACGGGTGCCAGGAGTAGAGCTCCCAAACCCAGAAAAATCCCAGGTGCGCCGGCTTCTTCCAAAACAGCGCCCGGTTCTTCAAAAATGTTTAACAGTGCCATAATACATTCTCTCCTGTTTAGTGCCAACTTGTCAATTTTCGGCCATTAGCTGTTAGTTGTGTCCTGTTATTATTGGCTATCAACTAACAGCTAAATAGTCAGATATTCAGCGGCGCTATTGATAGCGCCCTGAAGCTGCCATAAATTTTTGAGCGTGCTTCAGTCTGGATCGCCGGTAAATTCAGGATGAATTTGCCCTGGTGCCAGCTGCAGTTGGGCTGTGGGAACAGCCATATCCGTCTTAGCCTCGGCTACCAAATCCGCAAAAGCCTCTCCCACTTCAGCAAAAGCAACTTTGCCTTTTTCGTAGAGGCGAAAGCTACCTTTGATGGCTGCCTTGGCGAGCGGTTTGCCCACCGGCACCAGAACAGGTGCCAAGAGCACCGCTCCCACACCGGCGACAATTACCGGCAGCGCCAAATCTTCCACAACGGCTTCAAATAAATCGTCCAAACCAAACAGCATAATACATTCTCTCCCGGATAAGTACATTCCCCAGATTGTGCTAACTAGGCGTTGGGCGTCAGGCGTGGAGTGTGGGGCATGGGGCGTGGGGAGGAACGAGGCAGTCGCGACGATCTGCGCACACCACCACCAATGAAAAGTCGCGCAAGGGCGGCGAAGATCCAGTAGGGCTAAAGCCCAACTACGAACCTTTTCAAGTCAGAGCCTCTGGTTTTTCGTTCCCAGGTAGAACCTGGGAACGAGAGAAACGAGAGAATGCCCAGTGCCTCACTCCCGCCGCAGTGCCCGCCTTAGCTGTGCGGGGCGCTCGATCCCAGCAGCGGGCGCAAACCGTTGACACCGGCAATCACGCTAGAGCCATTGTTAATCACCGTTGCCGCCAGGGGATTTAGCCCCACCGTGCCGGCGAGCACCAAACCGGTGAGGTTGGGAACCGCAACAATCGCCGTATTCTGGTGAATCAGCCCCATCGATTGACGGGCGAGGGCGATCGCTTCCACAAGCCCTTGCAAATCGTTTCTCATCAGCACCACATCAGCCGTCTCGCGGGCGATATCGGAACCGTTGCCAAACGAGATAGACAAGTCGGCATAAGCCAAAGCCGCTGAGTCATTAATCCCGTCCCCAATAAACGCAACTGTCCGCCCGCTCTCGTGCAGTTCGCGCACCACAGTTGCCTTGGTTTCGGGAAACGCTTCCGCGTGAATGCAAGCTTCTGGAATGTCCAACTTAGCTGCAGCAGATTTAGCTCGCTTCCAGTTGTCGCCCGTCAGCATGTGAACTTCCATGCCCATTTCCTGCAAAATATCAATCACTTCTTTGCTTTCTGGGCGCAGCGGGTCGGTATACTGAACGACGCCCCGCAATTCGCCGTCGCTGGCGACGTAGATCAGCGAACCAGTTTGCAAGTCCGGATGCTCTTCATACAGGCACTGCAGGCACACGCCCTCTTGCTGGAGGAAGCGCTTGCTGCCCACCAACACTGTCTGTCCATCAATAATCGCCCGCACGCCCAAACCGACTTCATAGTTCCACTCGTCGCGAGCCAGGATGGCAACGTCTTGGGCTTCAGCATAGCGCACCAAAGCGGAGGCCAGCGGGTGAGTCAGGCGCTGTTCGGCGGAAGCTGCCAGCTGCAGTACCCGATCTGCCGACATGCCATTCACCGTCTTGACGCAGACGACTGCCACATCGCCTTGGGTGAGGGTGCCGGTTTTGTCGAAAATGAAGGTGTCAACTTTGGCGAATTGCTCCAGAGCGCGTCCGCTGCGGATCAGGATGCCGCGCCGCGCCGCCGAAGTGAGCGCCGCCAGAACCGTTGTCGGGACGGAGACGCGAATGCCGGTGGCAAAGTCGAGGGTGAGGACAGCGGCGGCTCTGGCGAAGCTGCGGGTTGCGCCAAAGACAACGCCGGCTAGCAGGATAGTTGGCACGACAGCCCGGTCTGCTATTTTCGCGGCATAGTTCTCAATCCGGGTGTCGTGAACCGGCGCTTGCTGCATCAAGCTGATGCAGGCACCGGCGCGGGTGTCATTTCCAACTCGCTCCGCCACTATATATATTTGTCCGTCGCGCACCAGGGTGGAGGCGTAAACTTCCTGTCCCGGTTCTTTGACTGCCGGCATGGACTCGCCGGTGAGTTTCTGCTCGTCGATGGTGGCTTTGCCCCGCAGGATGCGACCGTCCACGGGGATTTGTTCGCCCGGATAGACGATCACGGTATCGCCGCGCTGCACTTCTTTGATGGGAATTTCCTGTTTTTCGCCGTCGCGCTCCACCCAAACAAACTCGGCGAGGGAGTCGAGCAAGTCCAGGGTTTGGCGGGCGGAAGAGCGGGCTGTGCGCTCGCGAATGGCGTCGCCAATTTCGATCAGGCACAGCATCAGGGAGGGGGTGAGAAACTGGCCCTGGAGTGTGGTGATGGCAATCGCCGAGAAATCCAGGAAGTCAATATTGAGCCGGCGCTCGTTGCGGATTGCCTCCCAAGCGCGTTTGGCGACTGGCAAACTTGTAATGGCTATGGTTCCCGCCACCAGGGCGGAGGGCACCGGCAGTCCCAGCGGGCCACCCAGTACGGACAGGGCGGTGGCCAGCACCGGCAGTTTCAACCCAGCCCAGGGGCTGCTTTCTTCTTCTTCTTCTGGTTCGGGTTTCTGCTTCGATTTTGGTGCTAGTTCCACCGGCACCAGGTTGCTGGCGGCAAGCTGGATCAAACTCGCCAGATGGGAGCGCATCTTGGCCTCTGAAACTGCGGGCGGGCACGCTGCCACCGGCACTACCTTATAGCTGATCGCAATTGAGGCGCAAGGGCGCTTGATGCGGACACTGGTGACGCCCTCTGCTGAGGAAACCAGCACTTCCAGCCGTCGGGCGTATTTTGCATCGCTGATCAGCCTGGGGATGCGAAACCGCACTCGTCCCCGAACTGCGTGCGCCACGCAGTAGGGCACTTTCAGCTGAGAAGCGCAGCTCTGCTGCCCATTGCTCTGTGCTAGGCCATTTTTATTCAGCTGCCCATTGCTCTCTATGTGACTATTTTTATTCAGGTGGCCATTTAGGTCAGCTAAAGTTGATTTGCCGTTTTCAGCCGCAGAGGTAACATTGGATGTTTTCTTGGACTGCGGTGCCGGTTTTGCCATTACTTGTGCCATTGCGCTCTCATATACCTCCCTTGCTAGGTGTTGGGTTTGGGAATCATGTAGCAGACTTGCTGCTCTAAGCAGTTCGTTAAGCGGAATGAGCTCTCACATCTCATGCAGGAAACTTTAGTAAAGGTTAGCCATAAAGGCCAGAAAAACAGACAGCGCCGGCGGCTTGTATTGCGCCCACATGCTGTTTTTCTGCGCCACTGCTTCTGCCGGTGTCTCTGCAGCGAGAGACTTTAGCCATCGGCTTCGCTCAGTTGGCTGCAGCTCAGATGGCACCGGCGGTGCGGGTTCTGGCTGCCGCAGGGGTTTTCGCCCGTTGGTTCCTGCAGCGCGGGCCAAGGCCGAGGGCGCAAAGGGCGCGGCTTCTGGTGCCGGTGGTGCCAGTGGTGCCGGTGATGCCGGTGGCTGGGGTTTTCGCCCGTTGGTTTCTGCGGCGCTGGCCAAGGACGAGGGCGCAAAGGGCGCGGCTTCTGGTGCCGGTAGTGCCGGTGGTGCCGGTGGTGCCGGTGGCTGGGGTTTTCGCCCGTTGGTGCCTGCGGCGGTGGCCAAGGCCGAGGGCGCAAAGGGCGCGGCTTCTGGTGCCGGTGGTGCCGGTGGTGCCGGTGGCTTTTCCTCCGCCACTTGCGCCGCCTGCTCAATTAGCTGCGCCAGACGCGAGCACATCAGGGCATCTGAAACAGTGCGGCTGCGGTAAGTCACAGCTAGGGATGCCGCCGCCAAGCTGACGCGGACATCGGTGACGCCCTCCGCTGCCAGTACCTGCTGCTGGGCGCGACGGGCGTATGCCGCATCCCAGGCGAGTCGGGGAATGTGAAACCGCACCCTTCCGGGAACGGCATGGGCGATCCGGTAGAGTTCCGCTCTTTGAGAGGGCGCTTTCCAACTGCCGATATCCGAGGGCTGCAGCAGTTCGGCGCAGGACATCTGGGACAGATGTCCCTGGTCTATTACTTGACGGGTTGTGCCGGCAGCAATGAGATATACCGGAATCGCCGGCAAGCCAACTATTCCCAGCCGCTGGGTGACGAGCACCCCCACCATTAAGGGTATGACTGAATCCAGCTGCGCTGCTGAAAGGGCGGCTGACACCGGATTCCACTGTTCTGTTTGGGGCGAGATCCCATCCTTGGCGACTCCTACCCCCTGCCGGCGCAGCGCCTCCAGCAGCTTCGGCAGTGACAGCCTGCTTTCGTCAAACGTAATGACTAAGCTTGCCGTTTGCTGATTGATACTGATTTCTTTAATTCCTTTTAGCTGGCGCAGCTGTTGGGCGGCGGCAGTCAGTGCCGGTTGAAACCCGTTACTGACAGCACGAATTCGCACGCGACCTGGAATCGCGTGCACAATTTGTATGCCCCCCGCTGGGCTTTGCGCAGTTAATCCAGCCATCGATTGTCTCCAATTCAGTTCTCTCGTATGCCGAAGCGCTTTTTAGCGTTTGTGCGGCTTTCTGGACAAGGCTCTATTTGCGGGAAGGACAGCTTGCGCCTCCTATCCCTCAACGCCTCAACCGCATAAGGCCAGTCTTCGTACTGCGCCGTTCGACGTAAAATTGGAACTGTTGGCAAATTGGCTCGGTGACAGACACCAGAACAGCGATGTGCGACATAAGAGTTGCCCCCTCCTTACCCCAGGATTAGAGATTAAGAGATGAAAGCAGCCTCCCCATGCTGGATTACCGTTCTTGCAAGTCCGTCTTCGTTCTAATCTAGGAGACTTCCTTGGCTGGCGGCTTACCCCCCCCCTCTCTCTCCGGCGTCTGGCCCTTTTTGCTAGGGACTGGCTCCGGCCTCGAAGGAAACAGCAGGTTAAGCTATTTGGTTAACACAAGGTTAACATAACATATTTTTTGGGTTAAGAGGGGGGTTTAAGAAAAATTTCTTTTTTTCTGGTGTGGCCCACCCGGCTCAGCTCCCCACTCGGCATAAAGTTAAGCTTTATTAAGCCGTGTTGCGCCACAGCACTAAAAAATCAAAGTCTGTCCCGCGCCATCGCCAAGGCCAGCACTGCTAGGAAAACAGATCCCGGTAGAGGCTTCGGGGTTGCTTGCCGCCAGAATTGCCCGTGCCCTAATTTTGGCGCATCACTGTGAAAAAACACCTAAAACTCACAAAGACTTAAGGTTTTCGCAGGCTAGGCGATTGCGAAGCAGGTCTTATATTGTTCTTATGCGGTAAGAAACTGTTTTAAAATCTCCGCGCCCCAACCGGTGGGTGCGTTAATAGCGTCCCCAACCGGCGCGGTAAATATAGAAGTATTCAACCGAAATTAAGAGTAGGAACCCCTAACGCACCTGCCAAATGCCAACAGTCTTGTCAGCACTGCCGCTGACAATGGTATGGCCATCGGGGCTGATAGCGACGGAATAAACCGCATCGGAATGACCGGCAAGGGCAGAACACTCCAAGCCTGTGTCCAGATTCCAAATCTTAATGGTTTTGTCGGCACTGCAGCTGACAGCGAAGCGGCTATCGGGGCTGATGGCCACAGAATAAACCGGCCCGGAATGGCCGGCAAGGGTGCTTTTCAGCAGGCCGGTGCCCAAATGCCAAACCTTAACAGTTTTGTCGGCACTGCCGCTGACGAGGAACCGGCGATCTGGGCTGATGGCCACAGAATAAACTGGCCCGGAATGGCCGGAGAGGGTGCGCAGCAGCTGTTCGCTCTGCGGCTGCCAAATCTTAATCGTGGCGTCGCCGGAGCCGCTGGCCAGGGTCTGGCCATCGGGGCTGAAGGCCAGGGAATACACCCACTCTTTATGGCCAAACAGAGTGCGCAGCGAATCGCCGGTGTGCGGGTTCCAAATTTTGATTTTGTGAGAGGCGCTGGCCAGAAGCTGGCCGTTCGGGCTGAGGGCGAGGGCGTGAATTGACTTTTTGTGCCCGAACAGGGTGCGCAGCAGTTCGCCGGTGCGCAAATTCCAAATATAGATACAGCTTCTCAGTTCGGTTTTGTCGCTGCAGGCGAGAAACTCACCGTCGGGGCTAATGGTGAGCGCAATCACCTGACCGGCATGCCCGGCGAGAGTGCGCACCGGCGCTCCTTGCCGCAGTCCCGCCCGACTCATTGGCCACACCCCGATGCTATTTTCCTCTCCCCCAGCGGCGAGGAATTGCCCGTCAGGGCTGATGGCCACGCCGACTGGGCGTCCAGAAACGCCGGTCAGCCTGTGAACCAGGGAAACATTCTCCAGTTTGGGTTCGCGGCTGAGGTTGCAGACAGCACCGATCAGGTGGCTGACTCGGGCGACGCTTGAGTCATCTCCCAAAGCGGCGAAACAGTCCTTCAGTTGCAGCAGATATTCCCGATCTTGTATCGTCTGCACCGGCTCGGGAGCCGCGAGAGCGACTGCGCCCTCAAGTTGTTGCAGCCGGCGCAATTCCAGCCAAGAATTCAGCGAGTAATCCAGTTGCTGTCTAGCCCAAGATTTATCTGGCAGCTGACTGAGGCTGAGGGCCAGTTTCAGGGCCATTTCCGGCACCCAGTACGGGCGCTCCTTCGCCATTACTTTCAAAACTGTTTGATAGCTGTAAACCGCCGCTCCCATTACCCCCTGCAGCAGGTGCCGGTCAGGTGTTTCTGCCAGCAAATCGGGGAGCAACTGGGGCAGTCTGGGCGAGCTGTCACTGTGCACCAAATGGTGGGCGTCCGCCATCCAGCCTGCTACTAGACAGTGGGAAGCGATTAGCAGCTTCGCCAGGGCTTCAAAATCTTTGCTGTCCAGCTGGTAGGGGAATGTCAGGTGCGCGGTGTCAATGCCAGCCTGCTGTAATTCTTCTTCTTCTTCGAGAAGTTGCAGGTTGTGATAAAGTTTGCCGCCCACTTTATGGAGATAGGCTTCGTTTTTACCCAATGCCAGCAGTTTATCTCTCGTTTCTTTCCATTTTATGGCGCGCTCTCTGGCTGAGTCGCAAACCAATTGCCGGTAAGGCAGTTTGACTATGGTATGATAGAAATAATCCTGCTGCCCCAAGCCCCAGTAGGCGATGCGGAAATTCAAATTGTCGCCATCTATTTCTGATTCCAGAACCAGACACGGTTCTGATTTGAGCATGCCAAACAGCGCTTTTATACTGGTTTCGCTGTGAAAGCGCTTGCTATCCCAAGCCCCGCCTAAAAATTCTGTGGGGCTAATTTGGCTGTGCAGGGGGTAGTGCTGGTTGAGAAATTCCCGCAGTCCTTGCGCTAAGCGGAGTTCGATTTCTGGAATTCCTGGCACCAGCTCTTCTACTTGCTGGAATTGCACTTTGGGGGGGGCCATAAATATTCGCAGTGGAATTGGGCCATCGCCGCTGTGGGATTTGAGAATTTGCGAGGGAAATAGCCGCAGTGGCCAGGAATCGAAAATTTGCTGAACTTCCGGTAATTTCAGTGCGGTTTCCCGCTGGTAAGCGGCGAGCTGCAATTGCGTCTCTCGGGTTTGAGTGACTAGCTGCTGCTGCAAGGCTTTTTCTTGCCGGAAGCGCCACTCTTCGCTATTGAGATTGTTGGGCTGGAGAGCCGAGTTAAGGCTCTGGATCAGTGCGGGAATTTCTTTGGCGTATTGCAGCCCCACTGTGGCCAGGGTTTCTGGAAATGTGGGCTCTTTTTTTTCTGAATCGCTCCGGAAATCGTTCCCCAGATATGAGCGCATTAGCTCTGTTTGTCGCTGTTTCCTATCTAGCTCAATATCTAGGCTGCTGAGGGGATGGCCATTCCTGACGTACAGCAGGGTGTTAAAAATAGGGACTGCATACTCGAGTACTAACTTAAACCATTGCTCCATAACTGCCGAATCAGATTAGTGAATTCCACTTTCAGTTTCGCTCTTTTACTTTAAGGTTTCGTTAAAGCGGTGGCGAAAGCCGGTGTGTGG